>NZ_JAELUD010000081.1:0-16012 GCF_016429185.1 Aquitalea sp. ASV11 | reverse complement strand
CAACATCAATCTGCTGATGCCCGAGCCTTACCGTTCCGGCCACGATGGCTATCTGGCGCATTATCTGGCAACGGGCGATGCCCGGGTGATTGGCGTGGGGCGCGAGGTGAGTGCGCGGCGCAAGGACGGGTCGGTGTTTCCCATCCGGCTGGCGGTGGGCCGGGTGGATACCGGGCGCGAGCCGATGTTTGTCGGCTTTGTCACCGACATCAGCGAACGCACCGCCATGGAGCGCGAACTCAAGCTGCGCGAAAGCCAGTACCGCACCCTGATCGCCAATATGCCCGGCGTGGCCTTTCGCAGCCGGGTGGATGAGGACTGGAGCAAGATCTTCATCAGCGACAGTATTAGCGAACTGTGCGGCTGGCCGGCAGCCAGCTTTCTGGATGGCAGCATCAGCCTGCTGTCCATCATGCACCCGGATGATGTGCCGCGCGTGCGCGATACCGTGAGCCAGGCGGTCAGCGAGGGCCGATCCTACGTGGTGGAGTACCGGCTGTTCCACATGGCAGGTGGCGAGCGCTGGGTGTCGGAAAGCGCCGGCATCGTGTTCGATCTGGACGAGCAGCCGCAGTGGATAGACGGGGTGATGATAGACATCACCGAAAGCCGCCTGCGTGCGGCGGAGTACGAAGGCGTGGTGTATGCCATCCGCCAGGCGCTGGCGGTGGTGGAGTTCGACATGGATGGCCATATCCTCACCGCCAATGACAGTTTTCTGGCACTTACCGGCTACCGGCTGGACGAGCTGCAAGGCAGGCACCACAGCATGCTGTGCCAGCCGGAGGAAGCCGCCTCTGCTGCATACCAGACTTTCTGGTCGGATTTGCGCGCGGGGAAGTTTCAAAGCGGCGAATTTTTGCGTTACGCCAAGGATGGTCGTCCGGTGTGGATTCAGGCAGTGTACAACCCGATTCTGGATCTGGACGGCAAGCCCTGCAAAGTGGTGAAGCTGGCCAGTGATGTCACCGACCGCAAGCACATGGAGCAAGACCTGATGGCCGCGCGCGACCGCGCCGAGCAGGCAGCGGCGGCCAAAGGCATGTTCCTGGCCAATATGAGCCATGAAATCCGCACCCCGATGAATGCCATCATCGGCTTTGCCCAGCTGCTGCTGGACGGTAGCTTGCAGCCGGAGCAGCGCCGTCACCTGCAAACCATCAACCAGTCAGCCCGGGCGCTGCTGGGCCTGCTCAATGGCGTGCTGGACACCGCCAAGCTGGAACGCGGTGCGCTGGAACTGGATGAGGCGGATTACTCGCTGCACGAGCTGTGCCAGCAACTGGTGGATACCTTTGCCCTGCAGGCACGCGACAAGCAACTGGCGCTGCAACTGGACTACGCCGCCGATTGCCCGCAGCTGTTGTATGGCGACGTACTGCGCATGCGGCAGATTTTGACCAATCTGCTGGGCAATGCCGTCAAGTTCACCGAACAGGGCCAGGTGCTGTTGCAGGTACGCTGCGAGGACAACCGCTTACACATCGCAGTCAGCGACAGCGGCATCGGCATTGCGCCAGACAGGCTGGACAGCATCTTCGCCCCGTTCAGCCAGGCCGATGCCAGCATGGCGCGCCGCTTTGGCGGCACCGGGCTTGGCACCACCATTGCCCGCCAGCTGGTGGAGCTGATGGGCGGCAGCATTCAGGTAAGCAGCCAGCTGGGGGTGGGTTCCACCTTTGACATCAGTCTGCCGCTGCAAACCGCCCGTGGCAGCCTGCCAGCCAGCAGCCCGGTGCCGACGCTGGCCTTGCCGCCGCTGCGGGTGCTGGCGGTGGATGATGTGCCGGAAAACCTGGAACTGCTGCAACTGATGCTGCAACGCGAAGGCCTGCAGGTGAGCACCGCCAGCGGCGGGGCCGAGGCGGTGGCCCTGCACGCGGCCCAGCGTTTTGATGTGGTGCTGATGGATGTGCAGATGCCCGAAGTGGACGGGCTGGAAGCCACCCGCCAGTTGCGGGCGCAGGAAGCGCGCAGCGGACAAGCACCCACGCCGGTGATTGCCCTTACCGCCAGCGTGCTCAGTCAGGACCGCAAGGATGCCGAAGCCGCCGGCATGAACGGCTTTGCCGTCAAACCGCTGGACATGGCCAGCCTGCGACAGGAAATTGCCCGCGTCACCGGCCTGTCCGGCACGATGGCCGATGTCGCCCGCAGCACCGGTCAGCAGGCTGTGCTCATCGACTGGGACGGCGCACTGGCGCGCTGGGGCGAGCGTGATGTGCTGGTGGAACGTATCCGCCGTTTTCTGGCCGACAATCAGCCGCAGCTGGCTGCGCTGGCAGAGGCCGATGCCGCCAGTTGCCGCCAGCAGGCGCACCGCTTGCGCGGGCTGGCGGCCAATCTGGGGCTGGCGCAGTTGCAGCAACAGCTGGCCGCAGTGGAGCAGGCCGGTATTTGTAGCCCGGCACAGGCCGATGCCATCGACAACATCATGGCCGGCGTGGCCGCCGCCTTGCCTGCATCCGGCACGGCGCTTGTTACAGATGTGGCAGACTGCACAGCCGCACCATTGCCTGCCGCTGCCCGGCCCTGGCTGCAACGGCTGATGGCAGCTTGCGGGCAGGCCAGCCTGGACGATGAAGCCATGCAGGCGCTGGCCGGGTTATTGCCTGCCGCCAGCTTGCAAGCCTTGCAGGCTGCGCTGGATGATTTTGATTTTGACGCAGCACTGAAGGCTGCGCATGCACTACTGCCGGACGCCGCCGGAGAAACGGAAGCACCATGAGCCCTATCGAAGACACGCGCCCCTGCCTGCTGCTGGTGGATGACGAACCGAATAATCTGCAAGTCTTGCGCCACATCCTGCAGGACCACTACCGCCTGCTGTTTGCCCGCGATGGCGAGAAGGCCCTGCAACTGGCGGCGGCGTCCAGGCCGGATTTGATCCTGCTGGATGTGATGATGCCTGGCATGACCGGGCTGGAAGTGTGCCGCCAGTTAAAGCAGAACCCGCAGACGGCTGCGCTGCCGGTGATTTTCGTGACGGCGCTGAGTGACAGCAAGGACGAAGCGGAAGGCTTTGCCGCCGGTGCCGTGGACTACATCAGCAAGCCGGTCAGCCCTCCCATCGTGCTGGCGCGGGTGCGTACCCATCTGTCACTGGTGCGGGTGGAGGAGCTGGTGGAAACCCGGCTGCAGATCATCCAGCGGCTGGGGCGGGCGGCTGAATTCAAGGATAACGAAACCGGCCTGCATGTCATCCGCATGAGTCATTACGCGCGGCTGCTGGCATTGGCGGCCGGTCATGGCGAGCGCTTTGCCGACGAGCTGCTCAATGCCGCGCCCATGCACGATATCGGCAAGATCGGCATTCCGGATGCCATCCTGCTCAAGCCGGGCAAACTGGATGTGGATGAGTGGAACATCATGCGCAGCCATGCCGAAATCGGTGCCCGCATCATTGGTGAAGACAAATCCAGCCTGTTGCAGATGGCTGCCACCATTGCGCTCAGCCATCACGAGCGCTGGGATGGCACGGGTTATCCGCAGGGTTTGCAGGGTGAAGCCATTCCGCTGGCAGCGCGCATTGTGGCGATTGCCGATGTGTTCGACGCGCTCACCAGCAAGCGGCCCTACAAGCATGCCTGGACGGTGGATGAGGCGTTTGCGCTGATTGAAAGCGAGGCGGGCAAGCACTTTGACCCAGCGCTGGCGGCCTGCTTCCTCGGCATGCGGGCCGAGCTGGAAGCCATCCGCCAGCGCTGGCAGGAAACAGCCTGAGCGGCAGGCCGGTCAGGACAGGTATTCGGAAATCTCGATCAGGTTCTCGTCCGGGTCGCGCAGGTAAACCGAGCGGATTTTGCCGGTGGCCCCGGTCCGGCCTACCGGCCCTTCGATGATGGCCAGCCGTTTTTCTTGCAGGCGGGCGATTACCTGCTCCAGCGGGATGTCGGCGATGAAACACAAGTCCAGTGCGCCGGGAGTGGGCAGGGCGGCCTTGGGTTCGAACTCCCTGCCTTGCACGTGGATATTGATTTTCTGGCTGCCAAACTTCAGTGCCAGCCGCTCCACCGGCGGGGTGCCGCCAATGAATTTTTCCAGCGTCATGCCCAGGCCGTCACAGTAAAAAGCCAAGCAGTCATCCAGTCGGGCGGTGGTGAGTACAAGGTGGTCGAGGTGGCTGATCATGCGGCAAGACTCCATAAACAGGTGGGTTGTCCATCTTGCTGCATCGCGCCATCCCGGCGCAATCCTTGTTTGGCAAGGCAGCAGCAGGCCTCAGGCGACACGCTGCTGTCCTGCCGTGTGCCTAATGGCTGGCAAAGCGCGTCAGTTCGCGCTCCCAGTCCAGCGGGGCGGTACGGATGTCTCGGTCCTCGTCGCGGATGGCATCGGCGGGCAGGAACCAGTTGATTTCAAACAGCAGGCCGTCCGGGTCGTGGCCGTACACGCTCTTGAACAGGCCGTGGTCTTCTTCCAGACCCAGCTTGCCAAGTGCCTGCAACTGGTCGCGAATACGCTTGAGTTCCAGCAGGGTATCCACTTCCCAGGCCAGATGATAAAGACCGGCCGGCGGCTCGTTGGCTCCCGGAGTTTCACCGCGTGCGCTGAATACCCCCGCGCGTTGCTGGCCCTGATTGCGGGCGAACAAGGCCAGGTCGTGATGGTTGTCCGACTCCGCCGCCTGGGCAAAAAAGGCTTGTTCCGGCTGCGGGCCGGGTGAGGGGTTAAACCCCAGCACTTGCTGGTAGAAACGGGTGCTGTCGGCAACATCGCTGACATATAGCACCGCGTGGTTCAGGCGTTTGATTCCCATGATGTGCTTTCAATGTGGCAAGGGTTTACAGGCGATAGGCAGCGTGGTGCTGTGCCAGATAATCGGCAATTTGCCGGGCGTCTTGCAGGTAGTGCCGTCCGGCATGCTGTTTGGCATTGGCGGGTAAGGGGCTGGCCGGGTCCAGTATCAGCACCGGCAGGCTCTGGTTTTCTTCGCCCAGCAAGTCAATCACCGGCTGGCGCGGCCGTGGAAACGGCAGACGGCGGATTTCAATGCGCTCGGAGAGTGCCGGTTGCACTGCCAGCAGGCCTTCCAGCAGATTGCTGTGCGGGCAGACAAAACGCTGGTCGGCCGGATGGTCGGGCCGGGTGAATCCGGGCTCCAGCAAAAACAGGGTGTCGCGGCTCATCAGGTATCTTTCGCGGTAAGAATGGAGTGGCAGCAAGAACCCCGCCGGGAGGCGGGGCATGTCACTTAGAAGAATTTGGCCAGGGCCAGGTTTAGCGAACTTTCGCTTCTTACGCCATTGCCACCCCAGTTGACGCGGCCATATGAGGCATAAGCACGCGTTTGTTTGGACAGGTTGTATACCGTGCCCAGCACATATTGGGTGTAGCCGGTCTTGTCGACGTTGCTGCCGCCGATTTCCACGTCATAGCCCTTGGTCAGCGAAACATAAGGCATCCATGCGCCCACGTTGTAGCCGAAGGTGAGCACGGCTTCACGCGTCTTCACATCCTGACCGGAAGCGGCGGCGCTCAGGCTCTGGCCACTGGCGGCCAGACGGGTGTTCAGCACATTGACGTTGTAAACCACTCCCGGGCTATCAACAAACTGGCCACTGGAAACCCCCAGGTAGCCATTCACCGTCTGGAAACCCAGCGCCAGATAAATGGGGTCGCTGATATAGCCTGCTTCCACACGCCACCAGTTTTTCACCGCGCCGGTCTGGGCCGATGAGTTCACCTGTTTGGCATCCCCCTTGGTTTCATAGCTGAACTTGGCAAAGTAACCGGCCTGTTCGTAGCTCAGGCCCAGGTTGAATACCTGGTTGTTGGTGGGCTGGCCATTGCTGTCATTGGCGCGTTTTTCGTCAGCTGCCCAGGTGGTGGTAAAGCTGAAACCGGCCAGGTTGGGGCTGTCGTAGCGCACGGCATTGTTCAGGCGACCGTCCAGACGGGTGGAATACAGCTGGCCGCCTACGCCGCTGTAAGCACCCGGATCGATATATTCCATGTCCAGGTTGGCGTAGTCGGACAGGCGGCCCAGGCGCAGCTTGCCGTATTCGGTTTGCAGGCCGATGAAGGAGTCGCGGCTGGCGAAGGTGTCCGTACCGCTGCCATCCACGTGGATGCGGTTTTCCACCTGCCAGATGGCAGTCAGGCCATTGCCCAGATTTTCCGAACCCTTGAAGCCGATACGCGAGGTATTGTCGTCTACATGTACAGAACTCTGGCTGCCGGTCGCGGTGTAGCTACGGACGCTGGAAATGTCGCCAGCAATCTTGCCGTAAATGGTCACGCCGTCATCGGCATGGGCAAACAAGGGAGAAGCAGCAATAGCCAGGGTGAGCAGTTTTATTTTCATGATGTGTTCACAGGAAATCGGTTGGTCGGACAAGCAAGCCGTTGCCAGGGTGGCGGGTTTCGGCTGGTGCTTATTCTTCCGTATTGTTTCCGTTTTTTTAATCAATAAAAAATGATTAACAAATCAAACTGTTTTTGCAGGTTTTATTCGGATTGATTTGTTTTTCATGGCTTTTTCCAGAATTTTGCTAAGTCGATTTTTTGTTGGAATATTCAAGAAAATGAATAAGATGCGCGGATAAGCATATCAATTTAATTTGATTGATCTTCAAATTGGCTGGGAATAGATTTTGTGGCGTCAATTACACGGTGCACACAAATGTCATACTCGCTGTCCATTCTGGATAAAAGTCCGATTCCACCAGGTGCCACTGCGGCCGATGCGCTGGCCAATACCGTGGCGCTGGCCAAGCTGGCAGAGCAGCTGGGCTATTACCGTTTCTGGGTGGCCGAACACCACAGCACACCGCTGCTGGCCAGTTCCGCCCCCGAAGTGCTGATCTCCCACATCCTGGCGCATACCAGCCGCATCCGCGTGGGCAGTGGCGGCGTCATGCTGCAGCACTACAGCCCCTAC
This sequence comes from Aquitalea sp. ASV11, assembly GCF_016429185.1. Taxonomy (NCBI): domain Bacteria; kingdom Pseudomonadati; phylum Pseudomonadota; class Betaproteobacteria; order Neisseriales; family Chromobacteriaceae; genus Aquitalea; species Aquitalea sp. ASV11. Next base: position 9,129 of record NZ_JAELUD010000081.1, on the reverse strand, counting down.
AAGGTGGCGGAAACCTTCAACCTGCTGGCGGCGCTGGCGCCGGGCCGGGTGGACCTGGGTGTGGGCAAGGCTCCCGGCGGCCTGCCATTCAGCACCCGTGCCTTGCAGCACTATCACGATGCTGCGCGCAAGCCCGATTTCACTGCCCAGCTGACCGAACTGAATGCCTTCCTGAACGAGGGCCAGCCGGAAGGGCATCCGCTGGCCGGGGCAAAGGCGACACCGCAGCCGCCCATTACCCCGGGGCGCTTCCTGCTGGGCGGCAGCCCGGACAGCGCCCGGCTGGCCGCCCGTCTGGGCTGGGATTTTGCCTATGCCGGCCACTTCAACGGCGACCCTTTGAATATCCAGCAATCCATTGCCGTGTACCGCCAGTGGACCGGCAAGGTGCCCGCACTGGCGCTGTATGCCTTTGTGGCTGAAACCCGCGAACAGGCGCAGGCACTGGTGGGGGAGCTGAAGCTGTTCAAGGTGACGCTGGAAGATGGCCGTAGCGTCAACGTGCCCAGCCGCGAGGCCGCCGAGGAATTTGCCCGTCAGGCTGGCAGCAGCCAGTACCAGCTGGAAGAAAAGCACCCGCACGTGATTGCCGGTACTGCCGGTGATGTACGCGCAGAGCTGGATTCCCTGCACCAGAGCTACGGCATCCGCGAATTCATCATTGATATCCCCGTGGCCCAGTTTGCGCTGCGCCGCGCTTCCATTGCCCTGCTGGCCGAAGCGCGCGAGCCGCTGGCCGCCTGACCGTACTGATCAACCTTTTTGGAGCTGAACATGAGCAAACCCATTACTTTCGGCATCATGCTGCACGGCGCTGGTGGCCACATGCACGCCTGGAAACACCCCAGCGGCCCGGCAGATGCCAGCGTCAACCTGCAGTTTTATATTGATACCGTGCAGAAAGCCGAAGCCAACGGCATTGCCTTTGCCTTTGTGGCGGATGGCCTGTACATCAACGAAAAATCGATTCCGCACTTCCTCAACCGTTTCGAGCCGATTTCCATCCTGTCGGCGCTGGCCAGCGTGACACGCAAGATCGGCCTGGCCGGCACCGTGTCCACTTCCTACAGCGACCCGTTTACCGTGGCGCGCCAGTTCGGCTCGCTCGACCTGATCAGCGGCGGCCGCGCCGGCTGGAATGTGGTGACCACGCCGCTGGAAGGCACGGCGCTCAACTACAGCCGCCCGCATCCGGAACACAGCCTGCGTTATGAAATTGCCGACGAATACCTGCAAGTCACCCAGGGCTTGTGGGACAGCTGGGACGACGACGCCTTGCCGCGTAACCGTGAAACCGGCCAGTTCTTCGACAAGGACAAGCTGCACACCCTGAACCACAAGGGGCGTTTCTTCCAGGTGGCCGGGCCGCTGAACATCAGCCGCTCGCCGCAGGGCCAGCCGGTGATTTTCCAGGCCGGTTCTTCCGATGCCGGGATTGGCCTGGCGGGCAAGTATGCCGACGCGGTGTTTACCCACTCGCCTTCCATCGAAGAAACCCGCGACTTCCTGCGCAAGGTGAAAACCAGTGCCGTGCTGCATGCCCGCAAGGCGGACGATGTGAAAATCTTCCCCGGCATTGCACCGGTGGTGGCCGCTACCGATGCCGAGGCCGAAGCCAAGTTCCGCATCATCCAGCAACTGCTGACCATCGACGATGCGCTGGCCTATCTGGGCCGCTTCTTCGACCACCACGACTTTACCCAGTACCCGCTGGACGAGGCCTTCCCGGAGCTGGGCGATATCGGTCGCAACAGCTTCCGTTCCACCACCGACCAGATCAAGGCCCGCGCCCGTGAGCACGGACTGACCCTGCGCCAGGTAGCGCTGGAAGTGGCCACCCCGCGCAGCAACTTTGTCGGCAGCGGTGAAAAAGTGGCGGCGGAAATCATCCGCTGGGTGGACGAGGGCGCGGCTGACGGTTTCATCCTGGGCTTCCCGGTGGTGGCCGAAGGGCTGGACGACTTCATCACCCATGTACTGCCGGTGCTGGAAAAGAGCGGACGCTTCACGCGCCAGCTGGATGGCCGCACCCTGCGCGACCATCTGGGCCTGCCACGCAAGGAAAGCCGTTACCAGCAAGCCGCCGAGCACAGCAGCCAGCAGCAGGTGGCCTGATGAATGCAGCATTAGACAGTGCCGTGTTGCCGCGCAGCCTGCAGATCGAAACCGGCATTGCGGCTGCCAATTCCGAATTCGTGGCCCTGCGCCGCGACCTGCACCAGCACCCGGAACTGGCGTTTGCCGAACATCGCACAGCCGGCAAGGTAGCCGCGCTGTTGCAGCAGTGGGGCTATCAGGTGACCACCGGTATTGCCGGCACCGGGGTGGTGGGCAGCTTGCGCCGTGGCAGCAGCCAGCGTTCGCTCGGCCTGCGCGCCGACATGGATGCGCTGCCCATCCAGGAAGCCACCGGCCTGCCGTATGCCAGCCAGAACCCCGGCGTGATGCATGCCTGCGGGCATGACGGCCACACCGCCATCCTGCTGGCCGCTGCCCGCTTTCTGGCGCTGCACGGCCAGTTTGACGGCACCTTGCAGCTGATTTTCCAGCCCGCCGAAGAAACCGGCAGCGGCGCACGGCGCATGCTGGAAGAAGGCTTGTTCGAGCGCTTTCCCTGCGATGCGGTATTCGGCCTGCACAACTGGCCCGGAGTGAGCTGCGGCCATATCGGCTGCATCGAAGGCCCGGCCATGGCCTCGGTGGATCAGGCCCACATCACCGTGCACGGCAAGGGTGGCCATGGAGCCGAACCGCATAACACGGTGGACCCGGTGCTGGTGAGTGCCCACGTGATTACCGCGCTGCAAAGTGTGGTGTCACGCAATGTCGACCCGCTGGACATGGGGGTGCTCACCGTGGGCAGCATCCACGGCGGCCATGCGTCCAACGTGATTCCGGACAGCGTGGAGCTGAAACTGACCGCCCGCACCTTCCGCCCGGAAGTGCGCAGCCTGCTGCAACAGCGCGTACCGGCACTGGTGGAGGCACAGGCGGCCAGCTTTGGCGCACGCGCCGAGGTGGATTACCGCCTGGGCTTCCCGCCGGTGTGCAATCACCCGGCAGAAACCGCACTGGCACGTGAAGTGGCGCAGGACACGCTGGGCGCGGCGCGGGTGGAAGAGGCTTTCCGGCCGCGTACCGCCAGCGAGGATTTTGCCTTCATGTTGCAGGCACGCCCGGGCAGCTTCGTATTTTTCGGCAATGGTGACAGCGCCGGCCTGCACAACCCGCGCTACGACTTCAACGACGCCATCCTGCCGCTGGCCGCCAGCTACTGGGTGGCCCTGGCCGAGCGCTACCTGCCGCTGCCACAGGCGGACACATAACAAGCGACAGCCAGACACATATCGCAATGGACCGAGCACATGCGTGACTACTTTGTTTACACCACCACCACCGACCCGCGCGCCAGCGTGATGCTGGCCGAGCTGACGCAGGAATACGACGCACGCTACGGCAATCTGTTCAGCCCCGGCGGTGCGGCAGAGGAAATGCGGCGCTATCCGCCGGAAACCTTTGCGCCGCCACATGGCAACTTCCTGTTGCTGCTGCGGCAGGGGCAGGCGATTGCCGGCGGGGCCTTCAAGCGGCTGGATGAGCACACCGCCGAATTCAAGCGCATCTGGACCCACAGCCAGTTCCGCCGTCAGGGCTTGGCCGGGCTGGTGTTGCAGGAGCTGGAGGCGCAATGCCAGCGCCAGGGCTACCGCCAGATTTACCTGACCACCGGTTGCCGCCAGCCGGAGGCGGTCGGGCTCTACCTGCGTCATGGTTATCAGGCGCAGTTTGACCCGGAGGGGGATCTGGAAGCCTTGCGCACCCTGCCGTTTACCAAGGCAGTGCCACGCCACGCCAGCGCACCATCCCACCCCGCGCACTGGACTGAACTGGCTGGCATTGCCGTTTGACACCGCTTTGACTTGCTTGCCGCACCCACCACGGCTTTTGCACAGGACAAGACATCATGAGTGAAATTACCGAAGTCGGCGACATCGCCTTTAGCCATTCACTGCCACGGCAGACGAGTGATCATGCCGTCAGTGAGGCCAGCGGCAGCAACCGCTATGCCGGGTTGCGCATCATCCCGGCGCGTTACCCGGCGCGCATTGCCGGCAGTGTGCTGGCCGTGCTGCTGCTGGCTGCCATCATCAGTTCGGTGGCCACCAATCCGCGCTGGGGCTGGGCGGTGTTTGCCGAGTGGTTTCTGGCCGCCCCGGTGCTGGAAGGCCTGGGCCGCACCTTGCTGCTGACCGCCATCGGCACGGTGCTGGGGTCGGTGCTGGGCACGGTGCTGGCACTGGCGCGGGTATCGCGCTCGCCGCTGCTGGCCAGCCTGTCGTGGAGCTATATCTGGCTGTTCCGCTCCATTCCGCTGATCGTGCTGCTGCTTATCCTCAACAATCTGGGTTATCTGTACGAAACCATCAATATCGGCGTGCCGTATACCGGCATCAACTGGTTCAGTTATTCCACCACCGAGCTGATCAGCCCCTTTGCCGCAGCGGTGCTGGGCCTGAGCCTGAACCAGGCGGCATTCTCGGCGGAAATCATCCGTGGCGGCATTTTGTCGGTGGAGCAGGGCCAGCTGGAAGCCGCTGCCGCGCTGGGCCTGCCACGCGGACGGCAGATTTTCCGCATCGTGCTGCCGCAGGCCATGCGTACCATCTTGCCTACCGCCTTCAATGACATCATTGGTCTGGCCAAGGGCACGGCCAATGTTTACATCCTGGCGCTGCCGGAGCTGTTCTACACCATCCAGGTGGTGTACCACCGCAATCTGGAAGTGATTCCGCTGCTGATGGTGGCCACCGTGTGGTACCTGATCATCCTCACCGTACTGTCCACGGTTCAGGTGCAGGTGGAGCGGCACTATGCACGTGGTGCACTGCGCCAGCAGCCGCAGTCGTTGTGGCAGCGTGCCCGCCAGCGCTGGTGGCCAGTCAGTGCCACTGGTCCGGCCACGGTGACACCGCCCGCTGCGCTGACCGATATACCCGCAGTCAAGGGCGGAGAAGTGGCCATCCATGCAGTCAGCAAGCGCTATGGCCATCAGCAGGTGCTGGATGCGGTGTCGCTGACCGTTCCGCCCGGCAGTGTCACCGTCATCATCGGCCCGTCCGGTTCGGGCAAGTCCACTTTGCTGCGCAGCATCAATCATCTGGAGCGGGTGGATAGCGGATTCATTGCCATTGACGGGGAGTTGATCGGCTATCGCCAGCAAGGCAACTCGCTGCACGAACTGAAGGAAAAGGACATCCTGCAACGCCGGGTGGAAGTGGGCATGGTGTTCCAGCACTTCAACCTGTTTCCCCATCTCACCGTATTGCAAAACCTGATTGAAGCGCCCATCGCCCTGCGCGGCCTGAGTCGGGCCGAGGCCGAAGCCCAGGCGCGCCTGCTGCTCAAGCGGGTAGGGCTGGCCGACAAGGCCGATGCCTGGCCGCGCCAGTTGTCCGGCGGCCAGCAGCAGCGCGTGGCCATTGCCCGTGCGCTGGCACTGCGCCCCAAGGTGCTGCTGTTTGACGAACCCACCTCGGCGCTGGACCCGGAGCTGGTGCAGGAAGTGCTGGACGTCATCAAGGAGCTGGCGCGCTCTGGCACCACGCTGCTGATTGTCACCCATGAAATCGGCTTTGCCCGTGAAGTGGCCGATACCGTGGTGTTCATGGAGCAAGGCCGCATCGTGGAAAGCGGCAGCCCGGAACAGGTATTGCGTCAACCGCAGCAGCAGCGCACCCGCGAATTCCTGGCCCGCGTGCTGTAGGCCATGGATAAAACATTTGCCATGGATAAAACATTTTTCACACACCGTCACGACCACAAGCAAGACCACAACAAGGAAAGCATCATGTCGCGTAACACCCATCTGCCGCGCCGTACCGTACTGGCCGCCCTCAGCCTTGCCCTGCTGGCCCCGCTGTTTGGCCATGCCGCCAGCAGCATCGACCTGAGCCCGGAGCAAAAAGGCCAGCCCAAGGGCCGTCCGGTGCCAGAGGCCATCAAACTGCTGCCCAAGGACGTCCGCTTCGTCAAGGACAAGACCTTCGTGGTGGCCATTGCCGGTGGCATTTTGCCGCTGGGCGGCTTTGCCAGCGACTCGAAAACCATCATCGGTGCCGACCCGGACATCTCGCGCCTGGTGGCCGATGGCCTGGGCCGCAAGCTGGAACTGGTCAACGTGGCCTGGGCTGACTGGCCGCTGGGCTTGCAGTCCGGCAAATACGATGCGGTGATTTCCAATGTCACGGTTACCGAGGCGCGCAAGGAGAAGTTTGACTTCTCCACCTACCGCAAGGACTTGCTCGGCTTTTACACCAAGTCGGGCAGCAAGCTGAAAATCAATGAACCCAAGGACACGGCCGGACTGAAGGTGATTGTGGGCGCGGGTACCAATCAGGAGCAGATCCTGCTGGAATGGAACAAGAAAAACGAGGCGGCTGGCCTGAAACCGTTGCAGGCACTGTATTTTGATGATGAAGCCGTGGCGCGGGTAGCCTTGCAGTCCGGCCGCGCCGATGCCTGGCTGGGCCCCAATGCCATCTACGCACTGGAAGCCGCGCGTACCGGCAAGGTGCGTCTGGCTGGCACCTTCTCTGGCGGTTGGCCGCTGACGGCGGACATTGCCGTCACCACGCGCAAGGACTCCGGCCTGGCTCCGGCGATTACCAAAATCATCAATACCCAGATTGCCAACGGCAATTACGCCAGGGTACTCAGCCGCTGGGGCCTGAGCGCCGAAGCGGTGAGCGAATCGCGTACCAACCCGCCCGGCCTGCCCAAGAGCTGAGCGTTTGGCAGCAAGCGGTAACAATGATAACGGCCCCTCGGGGCCGTTTTTTCATGTGTTCAGGTCTTGTCGCAATGCTTGTCACAGGACTTGTCCGGGCTGTCCTGCTCCAGATTGTGGCGTATGTGCTGCAAGGCTTGCAGCAATGCCTCGGCCTGCTCCGGCGCAATGCCTTGCATGGCGCGGGCAGCCAGCAGACGGCCATGCTGATGCAAGGTGGCATGCAGCGTCTGCCCGGCCTCGGTCAGGTACAGGCGCATGCTGCGGCGGTCCTGCGCATCGGCGCGGGCTTCCAGCAGCCCGGCTTCTTTCAGGCGGGCAATCAGCCGGGTGAGCTGGGCCTTGTCGCGCCCGGAGTGCTGGGCGAGGTCGCTCTGGGTATTACCCGGATGGCGGCAGAAATAACCCAGCACCTTGCCTTCCATATGGGTCAGCCCCAGGGCATCGTCCCGGATCGCGGCAAACTGGCGCGAGCGGTATTGATGCATCAGGGTGTGGATGGCCTCGAAAATCTGCTCGGCGGTATCGTCAACATTGTTGACAAGGTCAACTTTATTTTGCATATTAGGTGATATTATCAATCAATTGGAGTCGCCATGACCACCATTTTGCCGCAACACCGCATCGAGCGGGTCAGATATGAACTGGCCAAGCGCCAAGTCACCGTCCGCAAGGTTGAGCGCAGCGGCGACGGCTTTGCCCGCATCACCTTTGCCGGCGAGACGCTGCAGGGTTTCCAGTCACAGTCGTTTGATGACCACATCAAGTTCATTTTTCAGGATGAGCAGGGCAATACCGTGATGCGCGATTACACCCCGCTGTCCGCCACTGCGGAAAACGGTGAACTGATGCTGGAATTCGCCCTGCACGGTCACGGTGCTGCCGCCAGCTGGGCGCAGCAGGCCGAAGAGGGCATGCAGGCCATTATTGCCGGGCCCAAGGGGTCGATGATCATCCCGGCGCAGCAGGACTGGCATTTGCTGGTGGGCGATGCTTCATCACTGCCGGCCATTCGTCGCCGTCTGGCCGAGTTGTCGCCCAGCGCCCATGTCGAGGTGATCTTGCTGCGTGCTGACAGCCATGTCAGCTGGGAACTGCCACAACAGGCTAACTGGACTGTCAGCCAGCTGGCCGATGGCGAGGCCTTGCTGGCGGCACTGCGTGGCTGGCAAGTACCGGACGGCAATGGTTTTACCTGGTGCGCGGGAGAGGGCGGGCTGATGCGTCAGGCGCGCAGCATATTGCTGGAAGAAAAACAGCTGCCGCGTGAAGGGGTGAAAGTGGCAGCTTACTGGCGGCTGGGTGAGGCGGATTTTCACGAGCGGCTGGTATAGAGCGGCTAACAAAACCCTGCTGCTGCCTTGCTCTGTCTTGGGCTGGGTGGCATCAGCCATGAAAAAAGCGCTGCGCGGTCAAACCGGCAGCGCTTGTTCATTGCAGCGGATGTCGCTGTGTGCGGCTCAGGCCGCCATGGCTTCATCTGGCAGATCTGCGCATAGCTGGCGGATTTCCTCCAGCAAGGCTTCGATAGCCGGTGAGGCAGAGCTGCCCAGCCGCTGGGTGATGCCGATATGGCGACGGGTATCGCCCAGATCCACCACCAGCGGCACGATTGCCCCACTGCCGATTTCCACGTGCAGCTGGTGAGCGGAGCAGGCGGTCAGCAGCTCGCTATGCGCCAGCAGCTGGCGCACCACGGCCAGGTCGCCACTTTCCACCGATGGCTCCGGGGCGGGCAGCCCGGCGCGCAGGAAGGCCCGCACCAGTGCCTGGCGGGCCGGTGACTCCTCACGAGGCAGAATCCAGCCCGCGCCTTGCAGCTCGGTAAGTCTTATCCTGCGTTGCAGGCGGGCCAGCGGGTGACCGCGACGACAGAAAATGCCCACCTGATCCTGAAACAGCGCTTCGCTATAGAACGGCGCAGCCGCATTCCCCTGGCGCAAGGCACCGAAGATGAAGTCGATATCACCGCAATGCAGTCCACGGGCGAGTTCGGAAAACGGGCTTTCGCTGGTCTTTATTTTCAGGCCGGGATAGCGCTGCAACAGTCGGGCAATGGCCAGTGGCAGCAGGCTGGTACGGCACAGTGGCAGCGCACCCACGGTAATGGTGCCACACAGGCTGCCGCGCAGGGCGGACAGGTCGGCCTCGATATGGCGCAACTCGGCAAAAGCGCGCTTGGCATGCAGCAGCAGCTGTTCGCCCGCTTCAGTCACCACCAGGCCTTGTGTCATGCGTTGCAGCAGCGGCTGGCCAACGGCTTCTTCCAGCCGGGCCAGCGACATGCTGATGCCGGACTTGCTCAGCCCCAGCTGCTGGCAGACCGGGGAGAACTGACCATG
>NZ_JAELUD010000080.1:0-16449 GCF_016429185.1 Aquitalea sp. ASV11 | reverse complement strand
GTGCCGGAACTGCGCGCCCGCGTTGCCGAGCCGCGCTCGCGCGACAGCCGCAACACCATGGATACCAAGCAATACCCCGGTGGCTCGCTGTTCATCACCACTGCCGGTAGTGCTGCCAACTTGGCCGAAGTCTCCATCCGCTACCTCTACGGCGACGAACTGGACCGCTGGGAGGGCAACGTCGGTGGCGAGGGCGACCCGGTAGTACTGGCCGAAGCCCGTACTACTACCTTTGGCCGCAATGCCAAGATTTACTACTCCAGCTCGCCCACCATCGAAGGCGGCAGCCGCATCCACAGCCTGTACCAGGAGGGCGATCAGCAGCACTACCACGTCCCCTGTCCGGACTGCGGCGAGTACCAGGTACTGCAATTCGAACAACTGCGCTGGTGCGAAACCACCCGCGAGGCCAGCTACATCTGCCCGCACTGTGGCGTACACCTGGCGGAAAGCAGCAAGGCCAGCATGCTGGAGCAGGGCGAATGGCGTGCGACCGGCCAAGGCGATGGCGAAACCGTCTCCTTCCACATCAGTGCGCTGTACATGCCGCTCGGCTGGCTGTCCTGGGCCGGGCTGCTCAAAGAGTACGACAAGGCCAGCAAAGCCCTGGCCGCAGGCGACACCGAACCCATGCAAGTGTTCTACAACACCCGTCTGGCCAAGGTGTGGGACAACGCCCAGGAACGCACCAAGGCCAGCGAACTGTCCAGCCGGGCCGAAAACTACGCCCTGCGCAGCATCCCGCTGGGCGTGCTGATGCTTACTGCCGCGGTCGATACCCAGGCCAACCGGCTGGAACTGCTGATCAAAGGCTGGGGCATCGGCCTGGAAAACTGGGTGATCGACCGGCAAGTCATCATGGGCGACCCCGCCCACGACAACACCTGGGCCGCGCTTGACGAAGCGCTCAAGAGCGAATTCATCCACCCGCACGGCCAGCGCATGCGCATTGCCGCCGTCGGCGTGGACTCCGGTGGCAGCCATGCCCAAGAGGTCTACCAGTTCTGCCGCGTCCGGCGCTGGCGCAACATCTTCGCCGTCAAAGGGGCCAACAAACCGGGCCGCCCGGTAATTGCCAGTGTCGCCTCCAAAGTCGATGTCACCTGGCAGGGCGTGACAGAAAAGGGCGGTTGCGAGCTATGGATCATCGGCACCGACACCGCTAAGGACTGGATTTACAACCGCTTCAAGTTCATTGACGGGCCGGGTGCCCAGCACTTCAGCAAGGATCTGGACGATGACTTCTACGAACAACTTACCTCTGAGCGCAAGCTGCTGCGCTACGTCAAAGGGCGCAAGGTGGAACAGTGGACCAAGCCCAAATCCGCCCGTAATGAAATGCTCGACCTCAGCGTCTACAACCTGGCCATGGCCCACTACATGGGCCTGCACAAATACCAGCAGGCCGACTGGGAGCGGCTGGTCCAGCGCTACGCCCAGGCCGGGCTGTTCGACACCCCTCCGCCAGGCAACCCCGACACAAGCCCCGCTACTGGGGGGCTTGTGGCATCACCCCCCTCCCGACCGCGCCGCCGTGCGCAATCGGGTTATCTGAAGCGACGCTGACATGGCATTCACCCACCAACAACTGGCCGCCGTCGAAGAAGCCCTGGCCAAGGGCGAACGCGTGGTGCAGTTTCAGGAGCGGCGTGTCGAATACCGCAGCGTGGCCGAGCTCAGCCAGCTGCGCGACACCATCCTGGCCGACCTCAAACAGCAGGCCGGGCAGGGCGGACAACGCCTGGTGCGGCTGTATCACGCAGGCAAGGGAATCTGACCATGCGCTATCCCACCCTCAGCGGCCGCGGCTTCCTGCTGCCCCAGCGCCTGTCCAACAGCTACGACGGGGCCGGACAGGGCCGCCGTGCTGCCAACTGGCAAGTCGGCAATAGCGGCCCCGTCACCAGCAGCCTGGCCGGGCTGCAAACCCTGCGTAACCGCAGCCGCCACGCGGTGCGTAACGACCCCTACGCCAGCGGCGTCATCGACAAACTGGTGGCCAACCACATCGGCACCGGCATCGTGCCCAAATCGCAGCACCCGGATGCAACCCTGCGCGCCGCCATCCAGACCCTGTGGCAAGACTGGACCGAAGAAAGCGACGCCGATGGCCAGCTGGACTTCTACGGCCAGCAAGCCCTGGCTGCCCGCGCCCTGTTTGAAAGTGGCGAATGCCTGGTGCGCTTGCGCCCCCGGCCGCTGTCGCAAGGCCTGGCCGTCCCGCTACAGCTGCAACTGCTGGAACCGGAACTGCTGCCGCATGACAAAAACGGCCAGGCCGCCAATGGCAATCTCATCCGCCAGGGCATCGAATTCAACCGTGCCGGGCAACGTGCCGCCTACTGGATGTATCCGCGCCACCCCGGCGAGCAACTGGGCGATGGCAGCTATAACAGCCCGCAGCGGCTGGCGGCCGAGCAGATCCTGCATCTGTACGAACCGCTACGCCCCGGCCAGTTGCGTGGCGTGCCGCATCTGTCCGCCGTACTGCTGCGCCTGAAAACCCTGGACGAATTCGACGACGCCGTACTGTTCCGTCAGGAAGTAGCCAACCTGTTTGCCGGATTCATCCGCAAGAAACCGCAAGGCCCCAGCTACCCGCATGAAGGCGGCATGGCACCCGCAGAGCCGGACTTCCAGCCCATGGTCGGGCTGGAGCCCGGCACCATGCAGGAACTGGGGCCGGACGAAGACGTCCAGTTCAGCGACCCGCCTGACGCAGGCAACAACTACGACGAATTCATGCGCCAGCAACTGTCTGCCATTGCCGTCGGAGCCGGGCTGCCGTTTGAAGTCCTGTCCGGCGACCTGCGCGAGCTGAACGACCGCATCCTGCGCGTCATTCTCAACGAATTCCGCCGCCGGGTGGAACAACGCCAGTACGCCATCTTTGTCCAGCAATTCTGCCGCCGGGTGCGTCATGCCTGGCTGGACATGGCCGTGCTGTCTGGCGCTCTGGTGCTGCCAGGCTACGCGCGCAACCCGCGCCCTTACCGGCGCGACCGCTGGGTGCCGCAAGGTTGGGCCTACATCCACCCGGTGCAGGACGTCCAGGCCGACCAACTGGCAGTACGCGCCGGGTTTGCCAGCCGCACCGGCGTCATCCTCAAGCGCGGCGACGACCCGGAAACCATCGACCAGGAAGCCCGGCAAGACCAGGACCGCGCCGCCGCGCTCGGCCTGCGCTTTGACAGCGACATCGCCGCCGCACAGCACAACCCCATCGAGGAGCAAGCATGAAATGCCACCCCACCCTGTGGAATATGGCCGCCGCAGCCAGCCCGCCAGCTGCTGACGGCAGCTGGTACCGTCTGCACAACCAGGCAGGTCAGCCGCTGGAAATCACTCTCTACGACGGCATCGGCAACTGGGGCATCCGCGCTTCGGATTTCCTGCAAGAACTCAAAGCCGCCGACGACGGCCAACGCGCCATCATCGTCGCCATCAACAGCCTGGGCGGCGATGTGTTCGACGGCATCGCCATCCATAACGCCCTGCGCCGCCTGGGCAATCGCGTCACCGTGCGCATCGACAGCGTGGCCGCCAGCATCGCCAGCGTCATCGCTGCCGGTGGGGCCCGGGTCGTGATGCCCGCCAACGCCATGCTGATGCTGCACAACCCCTGGACCGTAGCCGGTGGCGAGGCGGAAGAACTGCGCCAGGTGGCGGACATGATGGACAAATCCAAAGCCAGCCTGATTGCCTGCTACCAGGCCAAGGCCCCCACGCTGGACAGCGCCACCCTCAGCCAGATGATGGACGACACCACCTGGCTCAGTGCGCAGGAGGCACTGGCTCTGGGACTGGTGGACGAAGTACGCGAACAGGTCACGCTGCAAGCCAGTGCCAGCCTGCTGGCCGGGCTGGCTCGTCTGAAAAACGCCCCCGCGCACTGGCTGGCCGCCCTGCACACCCCGCCCATCGATGCTCCGCCAGTCCGCCAGCCGGACCCGCCACCCGCCGCCGATCCGCGCGTGCTGGCCCGGCTGGCCGCACGACTGTGTGCCGAGGCCGGGCTGTCGGCCAGCGCGGTGGACCATGTGCTCCGTCACAGCGCCCTGCAGGACGAAGCCGCCATCCAGGGCAGGGTGCAGCAACTGCTGGAAATCCGTGACCTGTGCCAACTGGCCAAGCTGCCGGAACTGCAAGACAGCCTGATGGCCAGCGGGCTGGATACCCAGGCGGTGCGCAGCCGCCTGTTCGACCGCCTGGTCCAGCAGGCCGGGCAGGAGCTGGACAACGTCCCGCCCGAACCATCGGCCACACCGCAAGCCACTGGCCCCAGCGCCCGCAACATCTACGCCCGACGACAACAGCGCCCGGCAGGGCAAACCGCAGAAAGGTAAGCAGCATGCAAAACATTCGTATCCAGGGGCCGCGCACAGCGGCCTTTTTGCTGTCGGTCGGCAATGCCGGTATCAGCATGGACACCATCACCCTGGCCGCCGGAGCAGCGCTGCTCCCCGGCCAGCTGCTGGCGCAAAACAGCAAAACCAAACAGTACGACAAATACGACCCGGCCAGCGCAGACTACAAAAAAGCCGTTGCCGTGCTGTATGCACCGCAGCCCGAACGCCTGCAGCCGGAAAGCGTGGCCGCCGTCACCCGGCTGGCCGAAGTCCACGGCGGGCAGCTGCTCGGCCTGGACGATGCCGCCCGCGCCAGCCTTGCGGGCCAGTTCATCATCGTGCGCTGAGGCGCAACACTGTTTAACCACCCCGGCCCCGCCCAGTGCGGGGCTTCTTGTTGGAGCCTGCCATGGCCAGTATCGACATCTTCAACGACGACGCTTTTTCCATGTCGTCGCTCACCCTTGCCATCAACGACCTGCCGCACACCCCGTCGCGGCTGGCCAATCTGGGCCTGTTCCACGAAGAAGGCATCCAGACCCTCACCGTGCAGATCGAAAAAGACGGCGACACCCTCGCCCTGGTAGCGGCCGGAGAACGCGGCGCACCCGGTCAGGTGGTAATCGGCAGCCCACGCAAAATGCTGCCGTTCAATACCATCCACCTGCCGCAACGCTCCACCATCAAGGCCGACGAAGTGCAAAGCCTGCGCCAGTTCGGCAGCGAAACCGAACTGGAATCGGTGCAAACCATGGTCAGCAAGCGTCAGGGCAAACACCGCCGCCAACTGGACCTCACCATCGAATTCCACCGCATCGGTGCCATCAAGGGCCAGATCCTCGATGCCGACGGCGCCACCGTGCTGGCCGACATGTACCAGTCCTTCGGTATCAAGCAGCAAACCATTGCCATGGACCTGGCCAAGGACGGCCTGCGGCTCAAATGCCTGGACATCCACGAAGCCATCGAAGACGCGCTGGGTGCCATTCCGCACAGCGGTGTACGCACCTTCTGCGGCCGTACCTTCTGGGCAAAACTGATGGGCAACAAGGCGTTTTCCGATCTGTACCGCGATGCCGCTCTCGCCGCCGCCCTGCGTGGCGACCCGCGCGAGGCTGTCGAATTCGGCGGCATCGTGTGGGAGCGCTATCGCGGCAAGGTCGGCTCTGCCGCCTTTGTCGGCGACGACGAAGCCTATGCGGTACCGGAAGGCGTGCCGGAACTGTTCATCACCCGCTTTGCCCCGGCCGACCACATGGAAACCGTCAACACCAACGGCCTGCCGTACTACACCAGTCAGGAGCGCATGCAGCACGGCAAGGGCGTGGAAATCGAATCCCAGTCCAACCCGCTCAACCTGTGCACCCGTCCCGGTGCCGTCATCAAGCTCACCAGCTGATGTTCCGCCAACTCACTGCCCGGCTGGACGCCGCCGTGTTCGCCACCCTCAGCGACCGCGCCTGGCTGGGCAGCCAGCTGTTGCCCGGCATGTTTTCCGCCCCGTGGCTGGCCCCGGCACTGGGTCAGCTGAAAACCGCCATCCGCGAACCGCACTACATCGTGCGCGATGCCGAGGCCAGCCGGGTGGGCGAGGGCGACATCCTGCGGGTGGACGGGCAGGGCGAATACATCATCCTGCGCCTGCAGCCGGACGGCTCCGGGCTTACCGCCCTCATCCTGCGCGGCAAGGGCGACCCCGACTGCCCGGATGGCCAGGCCGCGCTGGCCGCCCGTTTGCCATGAATTCAGGAGCACAGCATGCTCAGGCTCAAAGCCGAACTCGACGTCAGCCGCCTGCACGATCTGGCAGGCATCCTGTCCGCCCATGCCATCAGCGAAGCCTGGCGGCGCACCCTGCGCAAAACCGGCAACTGGATCAAAACCCACGTCGCCCGCCAGCTGGCCGGGGCCAGCAAGGTGCCGCAACGGGTGATCAAGCAGCGCATCTACTTCTTCCTGCGCTCCCAGCGCGAAGGCAAGGTATGGCTGGGGCTCAACCCGCTGGCCGCGCGCCGTCTGGGCCGGGCCCGGCAAACCGCCAAAGGGGTGACGGTGGGCCGTCATCGCTTTCCCGGAGCCTGGACCATGCGCTATCGCGACCCGCTGGGCGTCTATCGCCGCACCGGCAACTATCGCAGCGTCAAACGGCTCATCGTCACCGACAGCAAGGAGCGCTGGGTCAAACAGCGGCGCGAAGCCTACGAAGAAGTGATGGTGCCGTGGGACGCAGTGGCCGAAAGGGTTTTCCGCCAGGTCGCCGCGCAAGCCGAACAACGCCTGCTCACCATCCTCGAGCAGGAACTGCGCTGGGAACTGCGCAAGGCCGGAGCATGAACCATGATCAAGACCCTGCAAGACGCCATCTGCCAGCAGCTGCGCCAGGCCCTGCCCGGTGTGGTGGTGGCCTTCTATCCCCGGCTGGAAGAAGACATCCCGCACCTGCCGCTGCTGGCGCTGGAAATTGCCGAATTTGAACCGGGCGACGATGCTGGCATCCACCAGCTGGCCCTGTGCCCGGTGCTGCAAGCCCGGCTGGTGCTGGACCCGACCCAGCCGGAGGCTGAAGCCGACATGCCGCACATGGCCGCGCGCGTGGCACTGGAAATCCACCGCGCCACCAACTTTGGCCTGCCCGTCACTCCGGCGCGCATCCGCCAGATTGGCCCGGACGACTTCAAGCCACAGCTGGATGGCTATCTGGTGTGGCTGATCGAATGGGTGCACCAGCTGGACGCAGGCGTGGAAGCCGACCTCACCCTGAGCCAGGCCGAACAAGACTGGATGTTCACACCACCAGGGGCGGGCAATGCACTTTGAACTGTCCGAACTGGACCGCCAGCTGGCCAGCCTCATCATCCCCGGCAGCGTCAGCGCCGTGCAGCTCAAACCACCGCGGGTACGGGTGCAGTCCGGTGAATGGGAATCCGACTGGCAGCCCTGGCTTGCCGTCGCAGCCGGGCAGGCCCGCCACTGGCGCGCGCCCAGCATTGGCGAGCAGGCCGTGCTGATCAATCCCAGTGGCGACCCGGCCCAGGGCTTTGCCCTGGTCGGCTTTTACACCGACCAGTTCGACGGCGACGGCCGGGCCGATGTCATCGGCTGGCACATGCCGGACGGTGCTGTGCTGGAATACAACCACGCCAGCGGCAGCCTGCTGGTGGATGGTGTCAGCAGCGTGCAGGTGCAGGCCGCCCAGCAGGTAACAGTCCGCAGCACGCGCATAACCCTGGATGCAGACGATGTGGTGGTCACGCAAAACCTCACCGTCGGTGCAGCCATCAACCATCTGGCCAAGGGCGGAGCCAAGGCCAGCTTCGGCGGTGCCATTGCCGCCAAAGGGGAGATCCACTCCGAGGCTGATGTCAGTGCCGGGAAAATCAGCCTGCAAGGCCACGGCCATATGGAACAGGGCGACGGAGCCAGAACGGGGGATGCTGTCAGCTAAGTCAGGGAAGATGGGCTATCAGGTTCCCGGATAACAGGTCCATGTTATCGGCTGTAAATATCCTGTTCACAGGACCGGCCATTGCCTGTTGCATTCATGATGCTATGATTGATGTGAATTGGTATCTTTTTTGATGCGGGAGGCAAGATGAGAACCACAGTCACCATCGACGACGACCTGTACCAGCAAGCTCTGGAAGTGGCAGACCCAGCCATGGACAAGGCAGACCTGTTTCGGGAAGCCATGAAAACCTTTGTCAGGGTTCAGGCGGCCAAACGCTTGGCCGCCTTGGGTGGCAGCCTGCCGGACATGGCTGATATTCCACGCCAGCGTGAGAACGTTGCGGAATGAACGGCGTATTGGTCGATACCTCGGTATGGGTAGCGCACTTCCGGGTGCGTAATGAAGAGTTGCTGCGCCTGTTGAATCAGGATCAGGTGCTCACTCACCCCATGGTGGTGGCTGAACTGGCCTGTGGAACGCCCCCGGCACCGCGGACACAAACCCTGCATGCCTTGAACCTGTTGCGCCAAACCCAGCAAGCCAGCCTGCGTGAGGTCATGACATTCATCGAAACGGAAAAGCTCTATGGTTTGGGCTGCGGACTGGTCGATCTGGTCTTGCTGGCCTCGACATTGATCAGCCCGGGGACTCGTTTGTGGACCCTGGACAAGCGCCTCTCCATGCTGGCTGCCCGTTTCGACGTGCAACACCAAACCCTTATGCATTAAACCCTGCGGCCTCGTGCCGCCTCTTGCCAAACAACCCGCCCCGAGCGGGTTTTTTTACGTCCGGAGCCACCCATGAGCAAAAGCAAAACCAGTGACAGCCCGGCCAGCGGGCCGCTCACCTTTCACGACAGTCAGTGGAAAAGCCGCACCCTCATCACCCCGCAAGGCGTGGTATTGCAGGTGCAGGACGGCCAGCTCACCACCGACGACCCGGCCTGCATCCAGTATCTGCAACAACACCCGGACTTCACCCCGCAGGAGTAAATCATGGCGCTCACCGGCATGAATCGTCACACCGGCAAGCCGCTGTCCGGCCTGGCCCATGTACGCCAGTCGGTGGCCGACATTCTCAGCACGGTACCGCTGGGCCGCCGCATGCGGCCGGAGTACGGCAGCCAGCTGCCACGCATGGTGGACATGCCCGGCCATGCAGGCTGGGTGGCTGCCGTACAAGCCGAAGCCGCGCGGGTACTGGCGCGCTGGGAGCCACGCATTGCCCTCAAGCGGGTGCGGTTGGTGTCGCTGCTGGATGGCCGCTACGGCTTCATCGTTGAATGCAAATACCTGGGCGAGGCCCGCGTGCTGGAGATTGAAGCATGATTGACCTCACCACCTTGCCCTTGCCCGCAGTATTGGAGCCACTGGATTTCGAGGCTATTTATGCCGCCAAGCTGGCGCGCTTCCGCCTGCTGTATCCCGACTTCAGCGCGGTGCTGGAATCCGACCCGGCCATCAAGCTGCTGGAACTGGCCGCCTACGACGAACTGGTGTGCCGCGCCCGCATCAACGATGCCGCCCGGTCCTGCTTCCTGGCCTATGCCGAGAAAGAAGATCTGGACAACAAGGCCGCCGACTACAACGTCAGCCGCCTGCTGCTGGACCCCGGCGACCCGGACGCCATTCCGCCGCGCGAACCGGTATGGGAAGACGACGAACGCTTGCGCTACCGCTGCCAGCTGGCACTGGAAGGCCTGTCGGTGGCCGGTAGCCGTCAGGCTTATCTGTTCCACACACTCAGTGCCAGCGCCAGCATCCTGCATGCCGATATCGACAGCGTGCAGGGTGGAGAAGTCCGCGTCTGGCTGCTGGGGCAGTCGCCGGACGGTGCGGTCGATCCGTTGGTCGTCGAGCAAGTCCGCCAGGCGCTGAGTGCGGAAACCGTGCGGCCACTGTGTGACCAGGTACAGGTGCTGCAGGCCAGGCCTTTGCCCTTCACCATCGACGCCCGTATCAGCTGGCAGGAGGGGGGCGAGCAGATCAGCGGCGGGCTGCCAGCCGCCCGGCAGCGCGTGGCCAGCATGCTGGCCAGTCGGCGGCAAATCCGCGCCAGTGTGCCGCGCTCCGCCATCGACGCCGCGCTGCATGTGCCCGGGGTGGAGCGGGTCACGCTGCTGCAACCGGCACAGGATGTGCTGTGCGGGCCAGGCCAGTTTCCCCACTGTCAGGAGGTCAAGCTGCAATGAGACGTTTGCTGCCGCCCAATCACACCGTGCTGGAAGCTGCGCTGGCCGATGCTGCCACCTTGCAATGCCCGGCCGATGTCCTGCGCAGTCTTGGCAACAGCCAGCACTGTCCTCCGGCCTTGCTGCCCTGGCTGGCCTGGGAGCGCTCGGTCGAGCAATTCGATGCTGCGGCCACCGTGGAAAAACAGCGGGCGCTGATTCAGGCATCGCTGACCGTGCACAAACACAAGGGCACCGTGGCGGCCGTGCGCGATGTGTTCCGCATCCTTGGTCTGGGAGAAGTGCAGATCGAGGAGGGGCGGGGCGGGCTGCGGCGCGATGGCACGCGGCGGCGCAGTGACTATTACCTGCGTGGTGAGCGCAGCAGCTACTGGGCCAGCTACCGCGTACTGTGCGGCAGCCTGCTCACCATCGAACAGGCGGGCATTGCCCGGCGGCTGCTGGCCGATATCGCCCCGGTGCGCTGCCAGCTGCACAGCCTGGATTTCACCCGTGCAGCCCTGGTGCGCAATGGCTACGGCAGGCGCAACGGGCATTACACCCGCGGCCGGATATAAGGAAACATAATGGGAAACCTGATCGATCACCCTCAATGGCAAGCGGTACCACACTTCGAGGCCGACGCCGTACTCACCGGTGGCCCGGACTGCCCGGACAACATCCCCATCCAGGCCCTGGCCAACCGTACGGCCTTTCTCAGGCAGCAACTGGAACAGGCCAACAGCACGCTGGAGCACACTGCCAGCATCGACTACGTCAAGCAGGCCATCGCCAATGTGCTCAACGGCGCACCCGGCGCGCTGGATACGCTGAAAGAACTGGCCGACGCGCTGGGCAATGATGCCAACTTCGCCACCACCATCACCAAGGCCCTGGCAGGCAAGGCGGCGAAAGCCACCACCCTGGCAGGCTATGGCATTACCGATGCCGCCAGCAGCCATGAACTGGCGCAGGCGCTGCTTACCCTGTTGCCCCGGGGCGAGTTTGCCAGCCAGTGGGACAGCCGCCTGGCCCAGCGCATGACCTTCCAGTACTGAGGTCACGCCATGCCCAAAACCTATCTCGACGGCCGGGAAATCAAGCGCTGGTGGCTGGACGGCCGCGAAGTCAGCCGCAGCTATCTGGACGGCCGCCTGGTGTTCCAGAAAGAAACCGTCATCCGCATCAGCGCCCACGACCATGGCGTCACAGCGCAGTCCGTGCTTAACCGTATTCAGAATGCCTATGGCGGCGCACCGCCAGCCGGGGCCAGTATCCGCTTTGTCATTGAATCCGGCATTCAGCTGGTAGCCGCCAATGTCGGCGAATGTTTCCGCCTGGATGGCAGTTGGTGGAACGGTGTGTTTGCCAGCTGCCAGCTCATCATCGAAAACCACGGCTTCATTCTGGGTCGGGGTGGCCAGGGTGGCAATTGTGGACCCGGCTGGCATGAACCCGGACAAGCCGGTGGCACCGCCATCGCCAGTCAGGGCGTGCCACTGTTGATTGCCAACTACGGCGTGATTGGCGGCGGTGGTGGCGGTTCTGCGGCCACTGGCTGGTACGACGGCGGCAGTGGCAACTACAACTCCACCGGTGGTGGTGGCGCACCGTTTGGCCCCGGTGGGCCCGTCAATAACGGTACGGATTACCGATGGTGGGGATCAGCCGCCAGCTTCGACATCCCCGGCCGCAGTGGTGCAGGCCCCGGTGGCAATGTGCCGGGCGGGAGCTGGGGCGAAAAAGGCGGCGATGGTGTTTACAAACATGCCGGAGGACGACGCGATGTAGTCACCGGCAGCGCAGCCGGGGCCGCCGTCATCTGCAATCACGCCGCCTTTGGCTGGATCAACCGCGGCGACATTCGAGGAAACGCACCATGAACAGCCTGATCTTTGACGGCCACATCACCCGCCTGCAACGCGACGGCGACACCTTCCACACCAAACAACAGCCGGTACTCACCCCACGCTCGGCCAGCGAGGACGGCACCCAACAGGGCGTGCCGCTGCGCATCCGCTACCTGCCTGCTGTCCCGGCCGACAAGTCGGTGCTGGAGCTGGATGATGCCGACTACACCTGGCAGCTGACTGCCCAGCAATGTGCCGAGCTGGACAGCTTCATTTCCGACTTCGACCCGGCCAATGCCATCGCCTGGCCAGCGCCGTTACCACCAGATGAACAGGAAAGACTGACTCGCGCCGAACGTGACCGCCGCCTGCTGGCCACCGACTACCTGCTGATGCCGGACTACCCGATCAGCGCGGCCGACCTGGACGCGGTGAAGACCTACCGCCAGCAGCTGCGGGATTTGAGCAATGCGCCAGACTGGCCACAGATTGAATGGCCCGCGCTGATGCTGTCAGGCCTCTGAGCCAACCCCATCCCACACCCGCCATGGCGGGTTTTTTTGTGCCCGAAGGAAAACACCATGCCCAAACCCGACCTGTACCACGGCGTCACCGTCACCCTGGTGGACAGCGGCCCGCGTACCATCGCCTTGCCGTCTTCGTCCATCATCGGCCTGGTCGACACTTTCACTCCCGGCCCCGGTTTGGCCACCGCCAACCAGCCGGTCAAGATCACCTCGCTACGTGAAGGCGCAGCTGCCTTTGGCGAGCACAGCCCCTTGTTCCGCCAGCTCAAAACCATCTATGCCAAAACCACGGCCGCCATTGTCGCTGTCGGCGTGGATGGCAAGGGCAGCGAGGCGGAACAGATCAGTGCGGTCATTGGCGGTGAAACCGCCACCGCCGCCCGCACCGGCTTGCAAGCCTTGCTCAACGGCAAGTCGGAATTCGGCCTGCACCCCCGCCTGTTGGTGGCACCGGGACACTCGGCCAGACAGCCGGTGGCCGCGGCCATGGACAGTCTGGCGGGCAAGCTGCGCGCCATTGCCATCATCGACGGCCCGGACAGCACCGACGATGCTGCCATCAAATACGCCGCCAACTTCGGTAGCAAACGGCTGTACATGGTGGACGCCGGTGGCATCAAGGTGTGGGACAGCCAGCAGAACAAGGAAAACCTGTTGCCAGCTTCCGCCGCGACTGCCGGACTGTTTGCCGCCAAGGACGGCCAGCAGGGGAGTGATAACGGCGGCTTCTGGTGCAGCCCGTCCAATAGCGAATTTGCCGAGGTGCTGGGTACCGGCCGTGCGGTGGAATACCTGTATGGCGACCCCACCTGCCGCGCCAACCTGCTAAACCGCGCCTGCATCGCCACCATCATCCGCGAAGGCGGTTTCCGCCTGTGGGGCAACCGCACCCTGTCGGCCGACCCGAAATGGTCTTTCGTCACCCGGGTACGCACCTGCGACATGGTGATGGACGCCATTCTGGCCGGTCACCAGTGGGCGGTGGACCGTGGCATCACCAAAACCTATGTCAAGGACGTGTCGGACGGGCTGGACGGCTTCATGCGCGACCTCAAGTCCGCCGGGGCCGTCATCAACTTCGAAGTATTTCCCGACCCGCTACTCAATACCGCCACCCAGCTGGAAGAGGGCAAGGTGTACTGGCGCGTGCGCTTTACCGACGTGCCCCCGGCTGAAAACCCCAACTTCCTGGTGGAAGTCACCAACCAGTGGATCAGCGAAGTGCTGGCCGCCTGAGCCGCAAAGGAAAAATCATGGTTCCGCAAACCCTCACCAACATGAACCTGTTTGTCGGCGGCAGCAGCTATGCAGGCATGGCCTCCCAGCTGCAACTGCCCAAACTCAAGCGCAAGACCGAAGCCCACCGCGGTGGCGGCATGGACGCCGAAATCGACATGGCCGTGGGCATGGAAAAAATGGAAGCCGGGTTCACCCTCACCGGCATCGACCGGCAGTCGCTGGGCTACTTCGGTATTGCCGACGGCAGCGCCTTCAATGGCAACTTCCGTGGTGCATTCACCGACCGCAAGGGCAAGGTGGCCAAGGCCATTGCCACCTTCCGTGGCCTGCTCACCGAAGTGGACATGGGCAACTGGGAAGCAGGCAAGAAAAACGAAACCAAGTACACCCTGACCCCGGACTACTACAAGCTGGAAGTGGACGGAGCCGTGGTGTTCGAACTGGACCCGGTCAACTGCATCCGCATCATCAACGGCCGGGACGAACTGGCTGCCGAGCGTGACGCGCTGGGCATCTGATCAACCGTTAGCGCCTGGCCGTTTCCGGACGGCCAGCACAGGAGCACACCATGCAGGACACCATCACCCTGGCCAAACCCATCAGTCTCAACGGCATTACCGTCAATCAGGTCACCTTGCGCGAACCAACGGTGGGCGACCACCTGGCCGCCCGCAAAATGGCAAGCGGCGATGACGAACAGTTCGAACTGCACATGCTGGCCAACCTGGTCGGGGCCAGCCCGCAAGACCTGCACCAGCTTACCCTGCGGGACTACAAGCAGCTGCAGAAAGCCTATCTTCGGCTGTCTGCAGGCGCAGAACCTGCCGACAGCCAGCAGCCCGCTGTGGTGGCAGATCGCCCGTTACCTGGCTGAACGCTATCACTGGCCCCCGGCTGCCATCCATGCGCTGCCGGTTTCCGAACTGACGCTGTGGCTGCAACAGGACGGAGCCTGATCAACCCAGGCGGCGCAGTACGTCCACCAGCACTCCCAGGCAGGCAATCCCCACCAGCACCAGTAGCACCGCAGCCATCCCGCCGACCAGCAGGTTGGCCCAGCTCCAGCCGCTGGCATGCACCTTCCACATCCCGCCCGCCAGCAGGATGCCAAGCGCTGCCAGCCAGCCCACCACCTCAGCAAACAGTTTCACGATCGGGAGTCCTCACATGGCAAAGGAAATTGCAGTTGGTATTGTAATCGGCGGTGCAGTGTCCGCGACCCTAGGCCAGGCTGTCGGAAAGACCAGTCAGTCCCTTGCCGTCCTGCAAAAAAGCCTGGCCGATAGCAGCGGCATCCGCAATCTGATTGGCGAAACCCAGCGCCTGCAGCGTGAAATGGCCGAGGCAGACAAGGCCGGGCGACGGTTGGGGCTGGAAAGCGTGCGCCAGCTGCGCGGCGAAGTGGGCAAACTGGAAACCGACTGGAAAAACGCCACCCGCGAGGTGGCGAATATGGCAGGTCAACTGGCACAGGCCAAGTCCGCCGGTCAGTCCGGCCTGCTGCCCGCACTGGAACAGGAATACCAGGTGCTGCGTCAGGCCGCCCGCCAGACGGCAGAATTGTCCACCCAGCGCCGTCAGGCCTGGCAACAAGCCAAGGCAGGCGGCCAGGCCTCGGCAGAAGAAATACGTACACTCAAGCAGCAAGCCGATGCTGCCCGGCTGGCCAGCAAGGAAAGCCGCCAGCTGCTGCAGGCCAAGCGCCAACAGCGCGACGCCGCCCGGCAAGCCATGGATACGGAACACGCACTCAGCCAGGCCTTCAACAAGGCGCGTGACGCTGCCAGCCAGGCCAAGCGGGCATTCGAGGACAAGCGCCGCAGTCTGCACGACACCCGCAACAGCCTCAACAGTACCGCCGTGGTGATTGGCAGCACCGTCTCCCAGACCGTACGTCTCGGTGACGCCATCCGTCAGACCGCCACCGTCGGCTCCACCATGCGCCAGTCGCTGGACCTCAACATCGGCAAGCTGCGCGCCATGGGCGTGGAAGTGGGCAATCTGGACAAGGCCCTGCATCATCTGCAGCAAAAAGAAAAGGGCATGCAGTGGCAGCAGCATGGCCTGGGGCAGATCCAGAGCGGCCTGGCCATGGGCAAACAAGCCGGTGCCATGATGATTGGTGCCAGCGTGCTGCCCACTACCAGCGCAGCCAGCTATCAGTCTGTCATTCGCGATATCGCCATCAAGGACGGCATTGCCGGTACCGTCAAAGAACAGGAGATGAAAGAACAGCTTGTCGGCTCGGCCAAGCAAAGTGGCATGAACGTCAACGACATGGCCCAGGGCATCAACATGCTGGTGGAAAAGGGCATGAAGGTGGACGAAGCGCTCAAGCTGGGACCGCTGCTCAGCAAGTTTACCGTTGGTCAGAACGCCCAGTCCGCCGACGTGGCCAGCATGATGTATTCGATTTACAAGACTGCCGGGGTCAAGGACGAACAGGGCATGCAGCAGGCCATGGAAACCATTGCTTTCCATGGCAAGGATGGCAGCTTCGAGGCCAAGGACATGGCCAAGGCCTTTCCGGAGCTGCTGGCGCAAATGGCCAACAAGGGGATTGTCGGCCAGAACGCCGTCAACGAATTGGCCGCCATGCTGCAGGTGCAAATGCAGGTGACGGCCAGCCCGGAAACTGCCGCCAACAATCTGCAGAACTGGATGGCCAAGATAGGTTCGCCCGAAACCGTCGCCTCTTACGAGAAAGCCGGACTCAATTACAAGAAGTCGACCGAGAACTTCATCAAGGCAGGCCATTCTCCACTGGAGGCCACCATGCAGGTGGCCAAGCAATGGATCGAGCGCAGCGACCCCGAACAAGCCAAGCGCATGCAGGAACAAGCAGCGCAACTGGCCGGTGTGGAAG
>NZ_JAELUD010000007.1:0-100850 GCF_016429185.1 Aquitalea sp. ASV11 | reverse complement strand
ACTGGGGCCGCTTCCGTGGGCTGGCGCAGGAAATGAAAAAGCCGCTGCTCAAGGACCACCTGCTCAACAACATCTTCTTTGACACCTGCGTCTACCACCAGCCGGGCATCGACCTGCTGACCAAGGTTATCCCGGTGGACAACGTGCTGTTTGCCAGCGAAATGATTGGCGCGGTACGCGGCATCGACCCGGAAACCGGCCACTACTACGACGACACCAAGCGCTACATCGAAGCAGCCGCACTGACGGATGCCGAACGGCAGCAAATCTTCGAAGGCAATGCCCGCCGGGTGTATCCGCGACTGGATGCCGCTTTGAAAGCCCGCGGCCTGTAAGGCTGGCAAAAGCTCTGCTCCTGCGTTGCGCCGCCTTGCCGTACCACATGTACTGTCTGCGGCGGCGCGCCTTGACCCAGGGCTTTTGCGGATTTGACCGCATCTCACGTGCGCCATGCGCCGCGCGATGGATAAAACAGAACAGGAAAGACAACACCATGTACGAACTCGGAGTGGTATACCGCAACATCACCCGCGCCGACCGCGCCGCCGCCGATGCACTGGCAGCGCTGGGCTCGGCCACCGTGCACGAAGCCATGGGCCGCGTCGGGCTGCTCAAGCCCTATATGCGCCCCATCTACCCGGGCAAGCAGGTGTCCGGCACCGCCGTCACCGTGCTGCTGCAACCGGGCGACAACTGGATGCTGCACGTGGCGGCAGAGCAAATTCAGCCGGGTGACATCGTGGTGGCAGGGGTCACCTCGGAATGCACCGACGGCTACTTTGGCGACCTGCTGGCCACCAGCTTCCAGGCACGCGGCGCGCGGGCGCTGATCATCGATGCCGGAGTGCGCGACGTCAAAACCCTGCAGGAAATGGACTTCCCGGTGTGGAGCCGCGCCATCAGCAGCAAGGGCACCATCAAGGCCACGCTGGGCTCGGTCAATATCCCGGTAGTGTGTGCCGGCATGCTGGTGCATCCGGGCGATGTCATCGTGGCGGACGACGACGGCGTGGTGTGTGTACCGGCCGCCCGTGCAGTGGAAACCCTGGCGGCGGCGCAAAAGCGCGAATCGTTCGAAGGCGAAAAACGCGCCAAGCTGGCTTCCGGTGTGCTGGGCCTGGACATGTACGCAATGCGCGAGCCGCTGGCCAAGGCTGGCCTGCGTTATATCGACTGAGGACGACAGCATGACTAAACCCGTGAGTGGCGACTTCAGCAAGACCGCAGGCTGGCTGGACTGGTTTGACGGCCCGGCCAAACCGGCCTTCACCCTGCCGGCCGGCGCGGTGGATGCCCACTGTCACGTATTCGGCCCGGGGGCGGAATTCCCCTATGCGCCGGAACGCAAATACACCCCGTGTGACGCCAGCAAGGCTGATCTGTTTGCCCTGCGCGACCATCTGGGATTTGCCCGCAATGTGATTGTGCAGGCCACCTGCCACGGTGCCGACAACCGCGCCATGGTGGATGCCTGCCGCGCCAGCAAGGGCAAGGCACGTGGTGTGGCCACCGTCAGGCGCGCAGTAACGGATGAAGAGCTGCAAAGCCTGCACGAAGCCGGTGTGCGCGGCGTGCGCTTCAACTTCGTCAAGCGGCTGGTGGATTTCACCCCCAAGGACGAGCTGATGGAAATTGCCAGCCGCATTGCCAAGCTGGGCTGGCATGTCGTGGTGTATTTCGAGGCGCAGGACCTGCCCGAGCTGTGGGACTTCTTCACCAATCTCCCCACCACTGTGGTGGTGGACCACATGGGCCGGCCTGATGTCAGCCTGCCGGTGGACGGGCCGCAGTTTGAATTGTTCGTGAAACTGATGCGCGAACATGACAATATCTGGTCCAAGGTCAGCTGCCCGGAACGCCTGAGCGTGAGCGGCCCCAAGGCGCTGAATGGCGAACGCCACGCTTACCACGACGTGATTCCGTTTGCCCGCAAGCTGGTGGAAACCTTCCCCGACCGCGTGCTGTGGGGCACCGACTGGCCGCACCCCAATCTGAAAGACCATATGCCGGACGACGGCCTCTTGGTGGATTTCATTCCCCATATCGCGCCGACGCCGCAATTGCAGCAACAGCTGCTGGTCACCAATCCCATGCGCCTGTACTGGCCGGAAGAATGCTGAGGAGCCTGCATGGCACTGGACAAACCGTATAAAGACGTGCCCGGCACCATCATTTTCGATGCCGAGCAAAGCCGCCTGGGCTACTGGCTGAACCAGTTTTGCACCAGCCTGATGAAGGCGGAAAACCGCGCCCGCTTTCTGGCCGACGAACGTGCTTATCTGGACGAGTGGCCGATGACGGAAGAGCAGAAGCAGGCGGTGATGGCGCGCGACCTCAACCGCTGCATGGCGCTTGGCGGCAATATCTACTTCCTGGCGCGCATCGGTGCCACCGACGGCAAGAGCTTCCAGCAGATGGCAGGCTCCATGACCGGCATGAGCGAAGAGGAATACCGCAACATGATGGTGGCTGGTGGCCGTTCGGTAGAAGGCAACCGCTACATCGGCGAAGACGGCGACGCCCAGGCGCACCGCCAGCCGCAAGGCGCTGCCGGTAAAAAGGAAAGCAACTGATATGGCACGCATCACCGCATCTGTTTTCACCTCCCACGTGCCCGCCATCGGCGTGGCCATGGACCTGCACAAGACGCAGGAAGACTACTGGCAGCCGCTGTTTGCCGGTTATGACTTCTCCAAGCAATGGATGAAGGACAACAAGCCGGACGTGATTTTCCTGGTGTACAACGACCACGCCACCGCCTTCAGCCTGGACATGATTCCCACCTTTGCCATTGGCACGGCTGCCGAGTACAAACCGGCCGATGAAGGCTGGGGTGCGCGCCCGGTGCCGGTGGTGAAAGGGCATCCCGAGCTGGCCAGCCATATTGCGCAAAGCGTCATCCAGCAGGACTTCGACCTCACCATCGTCAACAAGATGGACGTGGACCACGGCCTCACCGTGCCGCTGTCGCTGATGTGCGGCGAGCTGGACCCGGTGAAGGACGCCTGGCCCTGCCCGGTGATTCCGTTTGCCGTCAACGTGGTGCAATACCCGGTGCCCTCCGGTCAGCGCTGCTTTGCGCTGGGTCAGGCCATCCGCAAGGCGGTGGAGAGCTTTGACGAAGACCTGAACGTACACATCTGGGGCACCGGTGGCATGAGCCACCAGCTGCAGGGTGCACGCGCCGGGCTGATCAACCGCGAGTGGGACAACAACTGGCTGGACCTGATGATCAACGACCCGGTGGCCTGCGCCCAGGTGCCGCATATCGACTATGTGCGTGAAGCCGGCAGTGAAGGCATCGAACTGGTGATGTGGCTGATTGCACGTGGCGCGATGGCCGACGTGAACAACGGAGAGCGCAGCGGCCCGCTGCCGCATGTGGCGCACCGTTTCTATCATGTCCCGGCTTCCAATACCGCCGTGGGTCACGCCATTCTGGAAAACAAGGAATAAGGAATCCCTGTCATGACAATCAAAGTAGCACTGGCTGGCGCAGGCGCGTTCGGCATCAAGCATCTGGACGGCATCAAGAACATTGCCGATGTGGAAGTGGTATCGCTGATTGGCCGCGACCTGGCCAAAACCCGCGAAGTGGCCGACAAATACGGCGTGGCCCATGTCACGGATGACCTGAACGAAACCCTGGCCATCAAGGAAGTGGACGCTGTCATCCTGTGTACGCCCACCCAGATGCACGCCGGGCAAACCGCCGCCTGCCTTGAGGCCGGCAAGCACGTGCAGGTGGAAATTCCGCTGGCCGACACCCTGGCCGGTGCCGAAGCCGCCGCCGCGCTGCAACAGCAAACCGGCCTGGTGGCGATGTGCGGCCACACCCGCCGCTTCAACCCCAGCCACCAGTGGGTGCACAACAAGATTACTGCCGGCGAATTCAACATCCAGCAGATGGATGTGCAAACCTATTTCTTCCGCCGCACCAATATGAACGCGCTGGGCCAGCCGCGCAGCTGGACCGACCACCTGCTGTGGCACCACGCCGCCCACACCGTGGACCTGTTTGCCTATCAGGCTGGCAGCCCCATCGTGAAGGCCAATGCCATCCAGGGGCCGATCCACCCGCAACTGGGCATCGCCATGGACATGTCCATCCAGCTGAAGGCGGCCAACGGTGCCATCTGCACGCTCAGCCTGTCCTTCAACAACGACGGCCCGCTGGGGACCTTCTTCCGTTACATCGGCGACACCGGCACCTACATTGCCCGCTACGACGATCTGGTGAACGGCAAGGAAGAGAAGATCGACGTATCGCATGTGGCCGTGTCGATGAACGGCATCGAGCTGCAAGACCGCGAATTCTTTGCCGCCATCCGCGAAGGCCGCGAGCCCAATTCCAGCCTGCGTCAGGTTCTGCCGTGCTATCAGGTGCTGCATGCGCTGGAGCAGCAGCTGGTTTAGAGCCGCTGCTGACAAAAAGCTGCACCCCAGGCTGCTTCGCTTTTTTTAGCAGCTCGTGGCTAAGACATTTTTGAAATCCCTTTGTAAGCGACCCTCCTGAACAAGGCAGTCCGGTTCACCAGAACCGGCTGACCTTGTCTTTTTCTTGCAGGGTCCCCGTCAGACAGTGCAAGGACAGTTCCATGAAACAGCGACAGCTTGGCCCGTTTACCGTTTCTGCCATCGGCCTTGGCTGCATGAATCTCAGTCACGCTTATGGCGTGCCACCGTCTGCCGAGCAGGGCGGCCAGGTATTGCTGGCGGCGCTGGATGCAGGCGTCACCCTGTTTGATACCGCCGCGCTGTACGGCTTTGGTGCCAATGAAGAGCTGGTGGGTCGTGTATTAAAGCCTCATCGCCAGCAGATTGTGCTCACCAGCAAGTGCGGCATGACCGGGGTAGAAGGCAAACGGGTGATAGACGGCAGGCCGGACACCCTGCGCCAGACCTGCGAGGACAGCCTGCGCCGTCTGCAAACCGATGTGATTGACCTCTACTACCTGCACCGCTGGGACCGGCAAGTGCCGATTGAAGATTCGGTCGGCGCACTGGCTGACCTGGTGGCCGCGGGCAAAATCCGCAGCATCGGCCTGTCCGAGGTTTCCGCTGCCACGCTGGCACGCGCCCAGGCGGTGCACCCGATTGCCGCGGTACAGAGTGAATACTCGCTGTGGACGCGCAACCCGGAAATCGCGCTGCTGGATGCCTGCCGCGAGCAGCAAGTTGCGCTGGTGGCCTTCAGCCCGCTGGGCCGTGGCTTCCTGGCCGGTGGCGTGCGCGACCCGTCCGGCTTTGCCGCCAACGACATCCGCCGCGCCATGCCGCGTTTTCAGGCTGAACACTTTAGCCGCAACCTGCGCCTGCTGGATGCATTGCAGGGCCTGGCCACCGAAACCGGCTTCACTCTGGCGCAACTGGCCATGGGCTGGCTGCTGGCGCAAAGCGAGCAGGTGATTCCGATTCCGGGCACCAGCAATGTGGCGCATCTGCAGGAAAACCTGTCGGCTGACGCGGTGGAACTGAGCATGGAAGTGCTGACCCGGCTGGATGCCATCGTCAATGAAAACACGGTAAGCGGCGCGCGCTACAACGCTGCCACCCAGCAGGAAATCGACACCGAGGAATTTGGCGTCTCTGCCTGAGCCAGTGAAGGCAGGGGAGGAGACGACCGCACTATTGCTTCCATCTGGGGTTTGAACCCATGCCGACAGGGTGTTCCTGTCGGCCTTTTTTTGTCTGTAAAAACAGGACAGGCGGCTGGCTGCGGCAGATAAAAAAAGACCCGGCACAAGGCCGGGTGCTCAGCGAAGGAGGAGAAATGCTGACAACAGTGTGTGGGTTTACTGCAACTGCCCGGTGACTCAGGCAACCGGCTCCAGCAGCATCACACCGGCTGCTGTGTTGGAAATCGGCAGGTGGTAGGTGTTTTGCAGCGCGCGCACATCGCTCTTGATGGTGGCGCGGGCGGCCAGCCACATCAGCAGCTCGATGCCTTGCGAGCCGGTATGCTCCACCAGTTGTTCCACCGTGTACTGGGTGGCCCACTTGGGCTTGTCCACCAGGCTTTGCATGAATTGCAGGTCGAAGGGCTTGTTGATGAAACCGGCGCGTTCGCCATCCAGCTGGTGCGACAGGCCGCCGGTGCCAATTACCACCACGCGGGCGTCGGAATTCCAGTCGCTGATGGCTTCGCCAATGGCCTCGCCCAGCTTGTAGCAGCGGCTGGCGGACGGAATGGGGAACTGCACGGTGTTGATGCACACCGGCACCACCTTGATCGGGCAGGCACCTTCTTGCGGCCACAGCAGTTTCAAGGGCAGGGTGAAAGCATGGTCTACCAGCATTTCCTGACAGGTGGTGAGGTCGAATTCCTTGTTCACCAGTTGGTTGATGAGGTGCCAGGACAGCTCGGTATCACCGGTAAACGGCGGCAGGGTGGGAATGCCCCAGCCTTCGTCGGCATTGTGGTATTGCGGCGCGGCACCTACCGAGAAGGTGGGCATCTTGTCCAGAAAGAAATTCAGGCCATGGTCGTTGTACACCACCACGGCGACATCAGGTTTTACTTCGTCCAGCCAGCGATGGATGGGCGGGAAGGCGTCAAAAAACGGCTTCCAGTACGGTTCGTTCTGCAGATTGCCGGCAATGGCGCGGCCAATGGCCGGAACGTGGGAGGTAACGATGCTGCCTACGATTTTTGCCATGATTATTGTCCCGCGTTCAGGAGTTTCTGTTTGAATTCGTCTTTGCTCATGCCGGTTTGCTGGGCACCGATGTCCTGCACATCCAGGCCGAAGATGCCGGCAAACTTGGCCAGGTAGTACACATTGCCGCCAGCGGCCAGCAGTTGCAGCACATTGCGGCTTTGCACCGCGGCCAGTTGCGGCGCGGTCAGGCCGAAGCGGGCGCAGTAGGCGGCTTCGTCGGCCTTGAAGGCGTCGCGGTTGGCCTTGTCGTTGAAGGAAAAGCACATCTTGTTGAGGGCATAACCCTTCTGCGCCTGAATGTCGTCAAACAGGGTGGTGCCCGGAATGGACACGCGTTGTTGCTCCGCCATCACTTTCTCCCTTGTTGGTATCGTGGTGTCAGCGAGTGTCCATTTTTATAATGTGGAAATAAACGCAGTAAACCGGATGGCATACATGAAAAATTTCGATCATTTGCAGCTGGACGGGCGCTTGCTGCAATTGCTGCTGACCGTGCTGGAAGAACGCTCGGTCACCCGTGCGGCAGAGCGGCTGGACATGACCCAGTCCGCAGTCAGCCATGCGCTGGACAAGCTGCGGCTGATTGTGGATGACCCGCTGTTTGTGAAGTCCGGCCGCGGCATTTCGCCCACGGTAAGGGCCGAGGCGTTGGCCCAGCATGCGCGCAGCCTGCTGGAAGACATGCGCCGCTTTGTCAGTGCCGCCAGTTTTGATCCGGCCCGTTTGCAGCGCACCATCAGCATTGCCGCCAACGATTTGCAACGGGATTTGCTGTTGCCGCGCCTGTTGAACCTGTTGCAGGCCGAAGCACCGGGTGTGTCGTTGCGGGTGTTGCCCTCCGGCATTCCATCGGTGGAGATGCTGCGCAGCGATGAGTGCGACCTGGTGATTACCCCGCGCCCGCCGGATGGCAGCGACATCGTGCAAAAGCGGCTGTTTGCCGACCACTACCGGGTGTTTTACGACGCAGGCTGCCGTGCGGCACCGGCCAGTCTGGACGACTATCTGGCGGCCGAACATGTCACGGTGGGCTACACGCCACCGCGCATGCTGGATATTGATGATTTTCTGGCCGGGCAAGGAGTGAAGCGGCGCATTGCCGCCTGGCTGCCCGGTTTTGCCGGCATCGCGCCCTTCGTGCAGGGCAGTAGCCGGCTGGCCACCTTGCCCGGTCTGCTGGCCAGCAACCTGCTGGCGGGGCTGGCCAGTTGTGCGCCGCCGCTCTCTTGCCCGGACATGCCGATGTATCTGGTATGGCACCAGCGCCATCGCCACGACCCGCTGCACATCTGGCTGCGCCAGCGGCTGGAGCAGGTGACGCAGCAGGCGCTGGCGGCACAGCTGCCGGGTTGATACTTCTTTCTGGAATGACTCAGAGCGGCTAACAAAATAGCCTAGCGTCCGTGTGGCAAGGTGCGCCGACGCAGACAGTACAAATAGTAAGGCAGGGAGGCGCAACGCAGGAGCGGGGGTTTTGTCAGCCGCGCTTAGCAGCCGCTGTCCTGCAGGCGCTGGCTGACGGTGCGGCACAGCCAGTCCACCGAACGGGCGGCGCGGCTGGCCACGCTGGCGGCGTCTTGCGTCAGGAATTCGTCATTGGCCACTTCAAAGGCGTACTTGCCCTGATAACCGGCCATTTCCAGCCGCACCAGCATGTCCACCACCGCCATGCTGTGCACGCCCTCGCCGGGGAAGGAGCGCTGGTGGCGCGAGATATGCACCATTTCTTCCAAGAGCGGCAGGTAGTCGCTCATGGCATCGGACAGTTGCACCAGAAACAGCTTGTGCATTGGGATGCGGTACAGGTCGTCCAGCGGAATGCCACGGGCAAACAGGTGGAAGCTGTCCAGCACCAGGCCCACGTTCTGCCGGTTTACCATTTCCACCACCTGCCATGCCGCGTGGTAGTCGTGCACATAGCGGCCCCAGGCCAGCGGTTCGAAACCTATGCGGATGCCCAGGGGCGTGGCCAGGGTGGACAGCAGGCGCAGATGGGCGGCGGTGGTTTCCAGGTCGCCCACCGCATTGGGCGAGGTGGTGGCCGATACCACCAGCAGCTCGGCACCCACCTGCTGCATCATGCGCATCATGGTTTTGGCCAGGTCTATCTTGTATTCCAGAAAGCGGCCGCTCATGCCTTCAAAGTCGCGCAGCGCCTCGAAGCCGATCACCTTCATGCCGCTATGGCGCACGGTGCGCACCGTTTGCGCCAGGCCGCCTTCCTGTTCGTTCATCAGGTCCTGCGCCCACAGCGTGAGGCGGGAGAAGCCGGCGGCGGACATGGCCTGCAGCTTGTCTTGCAGCTTGCCCTGCAAGGGGGCGGTATCAATGGCAAAGCGGCTGGCGTCCATGTCAGTTCCCCTGTTCGTTGCTGATGGCAAATTGCAGCAAGCCGGCATGCTCCAGCGCGTGCCGGACCAGCTGTTGCGGGCCGGACAGGCTCAGTCCCTGTTGTTGCAGCTGCTGGCGGGTGAGGGCCATGTCATGGCTGGCCAGGGTGACGCCGGTCATGCCTTCGCTGATGCCATGCTCCAGCACGGTGGCCTGCAAGCGCAGCTGGATCTTGCCGCAGGGGCTCACTAGCAGACGGCTGTCGGCTGTGCTGTCGGTGGCAGATTCGGCAAAGTCGAACAGGTGCTGGTAGAAGTCCTGCCAGTCGCCAATGCGCTCGGGCGGTACGCTCTGCGTCAGCAGGCTGATGCGGTTCAGTCCGGCATCCGTAGCCTGGCTATCCGCGTTCAGCGGCAGGAAGTCCACATCGTAAATGGAGTGCTCGCCATAGCGGTCTACCAGATAGAGCAGCGAACCGCCCACGCCCTGGAAGGCCGGGATGTGCAACTCCATCACCCCGGTGCCCGTGTCCACTTCCCATGCCCCCAGTTCGCGGGCGCGCAAGGTGGCTGCGCGTGCATCCTTCACCCGCAGTGCAATGGCGCAAATGCTGTGGCCGCGCTGCTGGGCGTAATGCTGGGCAAAGCTGTCCGGCTCGGCATTGACGATGAAGTTGATGTCGCCCTGACGGTACAGCAGCACCTGCTTGGAACGGTGCCTGGCAGTACAGCGAAAGCCCATGGCCTGCAGCAGCTGGCCAAGGGCTGTCGGGTCGGTGGTGGCAAATTCAACAAATTCGATGCCGTCCGTGCCCATGGGGTTGGGCCGGCTGCTAAAGGGAAGGGTGTCGGACATGGGGAACCTGTCTGGTAAGGGCTGCGGGTTCAACAAGGGCTTGCCGGTTCAATCTGTCAGCTTCAGTCGCACAGGCTGGCAAAGTGCCGGGCCATGCGCTCGGCATCCGGGTTCAGGCCGCTGAACAGGCGGAATGCGCCCGCCGCCTGATACACCACCATGCCGCCGCCATTCATGGTAGCGCAGCCCAGCGCATTTGCGGCCTTGAGCAGCGCGGTTTCGCGCGGGAAGTAAATCACGTCGGCCACCCATAGCGCCGGGTGCAGCCATTCCACCGGCAGCGGCAGGCCGGGGTGGCCTTGCATGCCGATGGGCGTGGCCTGGATCAGCCCGTCGGCAAGCGCCAGTGCGGCGGCGACATCCTCGGCCACCATCACCCGATTCTCACCAAATCGCTGGTTCAGCCGGGCGGCCAGTGCGCTGGCGCGAGCCGGGTCGGCATCGTGCAGGGTCAGTTGCTGGCAACCCAGGGTGAGGATGGCGTGTGCCACTGCAGCTCCGGCTCCGCCTGCGCCCAATTGCACCACCTTGTTCAGCGGGGCGTCTGGCCATTGTTGCTGGAAAGACTGGGCAAAACCCCACCAGTCGGTGTTGTGACCAATGCGTTTGCCCTCACGCAATTGCACGGTATTCACCGCGCCAATGGCGGCGGCGTCGTCGGACAGGCTGTCCAGACAGGCCAGCACCGTCTGCTTGAACGGATGGGTGATGTTGCAGCCGGCATAGCCCACGGTCTGCATGGCGGCCAGCAGCTTGTCCAGCTCCTCTGCGTCAGTATCCAGCGGCAGGTCGTGTAATTGATACAGGCAGCGCAGGCCCAGCTGGCGGGCTTCTTCTTCGTGCAGCTGTGGCGAGCGCGAGCCCTGGATGCTTTGGCCTATCAGGCCCAGCAACAGCGTATTGGCAGCGGATGTGGATGCAGGCATGTGTTGGTCTTTTTTTGCTTGATTGCCGCAGCGGGCGGCATGCACCCCGCACACAGCGCAGGCCGTGAGCGGGATGGCGGGAACAGGGAAACGCACTGGTGCAGTGAAAATTTTCACGCTAAGATTGAAATGTACCTGTTGGTACGAAATAAGTAAACCGGCAGCATCGCCAGACCAGGACTCACACCCAGAGCGGTGCGCCGCCAGCGCCAGTTTCCCCATTGAGGATGACCACCATGCAACACTGTATTGCCACCGTTTCTCTGAGCGGAACCCTACCCGAGAAACTGGAGGCGATTGCCGCTGCCGGCTTTCAGGGCGTAGAAATCTTTGAAAACGACCTGCTGTATTTTGATGGCTCGCCACGTGACGTACGCCGCCTGTGCCAGGAGCTGGGCTTGCAGATCATGCTGTTCCAGCCCTTCCGCGACTTTGAAGGCTGCCGCCGTGACCGCCTGCAACACAATCTGGAACGGGCCGAACGCAAGTTCGAGCTGATGCACGAGCTGGGTACCGACCGCATTCTGGTGTGCAGCAATGTGCAGCCGGACGTGATCCGCGATAACGCGGTGCTTGCCGACGACCTGCACCAGCTGGCCGAGCTGGCGGCAAGGCATGAAGTGCTGGTGGGTTACGAGGCACTGGCCTGGGGCCAGCATGTGAATTCCTACCGTCAGGTGTGGGACATCGTCAAAACGGTAGACCACCCCAATCTGGGCGTGATTCTGGACAGCTTCCACACCCTGTCGATCAAGGACGACCTGTCGCGCCTGCCGGAGATTCCGGGCGACAAGATCGTATTCCTGCAACTGGCCGATGCGCCCATTCTCAATATGGACGTGCTGGAGTGGAGCCGTCATTTCCGCTGCTTCCCCGGTCAGGGCGAGTTCGACCTGCCTGCTTTCCTCGGCCCCATCCTGCAAAGCGGCTACCAAGGCCCACTGAGTCTGGAAATCTTCAACGACGGTTTCCGTGCCGCACCCACCGGCGGCACTGCGGCAGATGGTCGCCGTGGCCTGCTGTATCTGGAAGAAAGCACCCGCGCGCAGCTGGCTGCCAGCGCGGAACCCAGTGCCGCCGCCGTGCTGCCGCAGCTGTTTGTGCCGGCACCGCAGCCGCAGTACGACGGGGTGGAGTTTCTGGAATTCGCCGTGGACGAGGCCGCCGCCAGCCGGCTGGCGCGCTGGTTCGACAAGCTGGGCTTTGCTCATGCCGGGCAGCACAAATCCAAGAGCGTCAACCTGTACCGTCAGGGTGACATCAACCTGATTCTCAATTCCGAGCCGGATTCCTTCGCCAACGCCTTCTTCGTGGCACATGGCCCGTCGCTGTGCGCGTCCGCCTTCCGGGTGAATGACAGTGCCCAGGCGCTGCAACGCGCCAAGCAGTATCGCGCCCGCTCGTTTGAAAGCCGCGTCGGCCCCAACGAGCGTCAAATCCCGGCCGTGCGTGCGCCGGATGGCAGCCTGCAATACCTGGTGGACCCGGGCACGGATGGCAGCAGCATTTACCAGTCCGACTTCGACATGCTGCCGGATGCCGCAGACAAGCAAGGCCTGCTCACCAATATCGACCACTTTGCCCTTGGCCTGCCCGCCGAAACCATGGACGCCTGGATGCTGTTCTTCCGCGCCGTGTATGGCTTCCAGGCCGAGAACGAACATGTGCTGCCAGACCCGTACGGACTGGTGAAAAGCCGGGTGCTGCACAGCCCGGATGGCAGCATCCGCATTCCGCTCAATATCTCGGAAAACCGCAATACCGCCATCGCCCGCTCGGTTTCCACCTACCGTGGTTCCGGCGTGCAGCACATTGCCTTTGCCACCGACGACATCTTTGCTGCAGTGGCCGCAGCGCGGGAAAGCGGCGTGCCCTTGCTGGAAATTCCACGCAATTACTATGACGACCTGGCCGCGCGCTTCGATCTGCCGGATGAATTTGTCGCCAGCCTGGCCGCCGCCAACATCCTGTACGACCGCGATGCCCAAGGCGGTGAAATGCTGCATGTGTACACCGCCCAGTTTGAAGACCGCTTCTTCTTCGAACTGCTGCAACGCCGTGCCGGTTACCAGCAATATGGTGCGGCCAATGTGGCGGTGCGCCTGGCGGCACAGGCGCAGTCACGCGCGCGGCAGAATGCGCGCAGCAACTGGTATGACTGATATGACTGGGCAGGGCTGATCTGTAACTTGTCAGCCAGTAAAAAGGGACTCCGTGTGGTGTCCCTTTTTTGTCCGCTTACTTCAGCGGCGATACGGCGGTGGGCAGGGCAATGGTGGAGTGCATGTCGGTAGTGAGCCAGGCCGGGCCACCCTTGGGCGGCCAGATGCCGGCGGCAACCGCTTCACCACGGATGCGGCTGCGTTCGTCCACGCTGGCATAGGCCCAGATATTGGTAAAGCGCAGCGGGCCTTGCAGGGCAAACATGGCCACCAGGCAGGGCGACAGGGCGCTGCGTGGCGGCAGGTATTCCTGCCACAGGTCCATGGTGTGTTGCAGGCCGCCGGTCTTGATGCCGTAAGTACGGATTTCATATACCGGGCCGCTTATGCCGCTTTCGCTGCTGGGGCGCAACGGGGCCATCCACGGGAAGGCCTGATAGGCCTGGCGGTCGATGCTGGTGGCGAGGCTGCCGCAGCCATAGGGGTCGGCGCTCAGGCGGGTGCGTTGCTGTTCGGCTTCCAGTGCGGCCAGGCTGTCAAAACTGCGCAAAACCAGCAGCTGGTTGAGCTGGCCGATATCGCTATACCAGCAGCCCAGCAGTTCGCCGCTGGCGGCGGCATCGCTGGTGTAGGCCTGTACGTTCTGGGCAGCCTGGGCGGTGGTGCCAAAGGGCAGGGTGAGGGTGGCGAGTTCGTAGTACATGGTGTGTCCTTGCTTGTATGTTCAGAGGGTTGAATCGGGTTGGCGTCCGGCGGCGTGGTGTGCCGCCAGATAGCCGAAAGTCATGGCCGGGCCCAGGGTGATGCCGCCGCTGGGGTAGTGGCCGCCCATCATGCTGTGCATGTCGTTGCCGACCGCGTACAGGCCGCTGATGGGCTGGCGGTGTTCATCCAGCACTTGCGCGCTGGCATTGGTGGTCAGCCCGGCAAAGCTGCCCAGGCTGCCGGGGACCAGCTTCACCGCGTAGTACGGCCCGTGTTGCAGCGGAGCCATGCAGGGGTTGGGCCAGGGATTGTCCTTGTCGCCTTGCACGCGGTTGTACGGGGTGTCGCCCTTGGCGAAGTCGCTGTCCTGCCCGGTAGCGGCTTGCTGGTTAAAGCGCACCACCTGCTGTTCAAGGGCGACGGGGGCTATGCCGCAACGGCGGGCCAGCTCTTGCAAGGTATTGCCACGTTGCAGATAACCATTGCGCAGCCAGCGGCCCAGCGGCATGGGGGCGGGTTTGACTGCACCCAGCCCGTAGCGGCGGACAAAGCGGTGGTCGGCCACCAGCCAGGCTTGCACCGGCTGACCTGCCGGGGTGGTACGTAGCAGGGCGGAGACAAAGTCGTGGTAGGAGTCAGCCTCGTTGCAAAAGCGCTGGCCATTGGCGGTGACGGCTATCAGCCCCGGTTTGGCGCGTTCGATCAGATGCGGAAAGTGGGCGGTGCTGCCATCGGCGCGTGGTACCAGCGATACCGGGGCCAGCGCCATCGGGGACGCCATCTCGCCCATCACGCCGCCAACGGCTTCACCCAGCCGCAGGCCGTCGCCGGTATTGCTGGCCGGGGCGGCAGACCAGTGTTCCTGCCCGCTGGGCGCATGGGCCAGCAGCTGGCGTTTGCGGGCGACATCGTGCGGAAAGCCGCCGCAGGCCAGCACCACGCCATGGCTGGCATGTACGGTGAGCGGACCATCTGGCGTGTCCAGCAGCGCACCGCTCACCTTGTCCTGCTCGCGCAGCAACTGGCGAACCGGGCTGGACAGGCGCAGTTCCACCCCGGCTTGCAGTGCCGATGCTGCCAGCGCGGCGGCCAGCGCATTGCCGTTGACCAGCCGCATGCCACGGCCATGCAGCAGGCAGTCGCGCCAGTAGGCCAGCACGCGCCGGGTGACATAGGCAAAGGAGGCGAGCGAACGGCTGGCGTTGAGAAAATGGCGCAGCTCCACACCGGATGCGATGCCCATGCCCCATAGCGAAATCACGTCCAGCGGCTTTTTCAGCTGGTGAATACGCGCGCCCAGCAGTTGGCCATCAAACGGTGCTGCGCATACCGAGCGGCCACCGGTGGCGGCCCCGGCACTATGGCCGTGGAAGTCCGGAATCAGGTTGCCGTCGATGAAGCGCAGCAGGCTGTGGCGCTGGAAGAAGTCCACCATGCGCGGCGCGTGCGTGAGGTAAGCATCGGCCAGTGCGGGGTTGAAGTCCTCTCCCAGTTCGCTGTGCAGGTACTGGCGCGGCAGGGCCGGGTCTTCGTCTATCCCGGCGGCGATGGCCAGCGGGTTGCGTGGCACCCACAGCCAGCCGCCAGACCAGGCGGTGGTGCCGCCAAACTCGGCTTCTTTCTCGGCCAGCACCACCTTCAGCCCCAGCCGGGCGGCGGTGACGGCGGTGGCCAGCCCGCCTGCGCCGCTGCCCACTACCAGCAGGTCGCAGTGCAGGGTGTTGGCTTGTGCTTGCTTGTCCACGGCCAACCTCAACTAGCCAGCGGACCCTGCGCCAGCAGGAAGTCCAGCATCAGTTCACGCACGGCGGCAAACATGTCGCCCCCCACCACGGTCTGGCAGCCCAGTGCGCGGGCGCTTTCAATCAGCGGGGTGACTGCCGGAGCGGTAATCACGTCGCCAACAAACATGTCGCCATGCAGCTTGCCGGCATCAATCGGCAGCGGGTCGCTGGCTTGCATGCCGGTGGGTGAGGCATTGATGGCAATGGCAAAACCACTGGGGTCAGGGCTGCCTATGGCCAGTTGGCCGGGGAAGCTGGCGTCAAGCCGGGTAATCAGCTGGTCGCGGCGGCTGGTGTCGGCATCGTGGATGGCCAGTTCGCTGACACCGTTTTCCAGCAGGGCCAGTGCAATGGCCGAACCCGCCCCGCCAGCACCCACCAGCAGCGCGCGCTTGCCTTCCGGCTGGCAGCCAGCTGCGCGCATGGCGGCTACATAGCCGGCGCCGTCACACATGTCGCCGTGCCAGCTGCCGTCGGCATTGCGGCGCATCACGTTGACCGCGCCCAGGCGGCGCGCCCGGTCGCTGCTGCTGCTGCACTGGGCATACATGGCGAACTTGTGCGGCACGGTGACGATGATGCCGTCCAGATTGCCCGCCAGGCTGATGCCCTTGACGTAGGCATCCAGATTGGCCGGGCTGACATGGCTGGGCACCAGAATGGCATTGCGGCCTTGCTGTTGCAGGGCGGCGCTGACGCCAGCCGGGGATTTCACCTGGGCGATCGGGTCGCCCACGATGGCCAGTACACGGGTGGCACCATCCAGTTGCAGGGTTTGGGTCATGTTGTGCTCTCCTTATTGGGTAACGGTGTCGCGCGTCGGGGCGCGGCTGTTGCGTTGGCTGGCGTGGGTGGCGGCAATGCTGGCAAATACCAGCGCCGGGCCGATGGTGATGCCGGGCGCGGTATACACCCCGCCCATGATGGAATGCATGTCATTGCCCACCGCATACAGGCCGGCAATGGGCTGGCCGTCGCGGCCCAGTACCCGCGCCTGGGTGTCGGTTTGCAGGCCGGTGGCCGCACCGATGTCGCCGGGGTACAGCCGCACCGCGTAATACGGGGCTTCGGCGAGCGGGCCGATATTGGGGTTGGGCTGACCGCGTGAGGGGTCGCCCATGTTTTGCTGGTAGGCGGTTTCACCACGGTGGAAGTCGCTGTCCACGCCGCTGGCGGCATAGCGGTTGTTGCGCGCCACGCTGTCCTCCAGCGTGGCCGCATCCATGCCCAGCTTGCCGGCCAGCTCGGCCAGTGTGTTGCCTGCGGTCAGGTAGCCATCGGCCAGGAAGGGTTCCAGGTTCTTGCCGCCGGGGCGCACCATGCCGATGCCGTACTGGCGCAAGGCGGCAGCGTCGCAAACAAGGTAGGCCGGAATGCTGGGCGTGCTGCGATTGGCTTGCTGCATGGCCAGGCCAAACAGGTGGTAGGAGGTGCTTTCGTTCACAAAACGCGCGCCACGGGCATTGACGGTAATCATGCCGGGCTTGGCGCGGTCCAGCATGAAGTGCGGAAACACCGCCTGGCTGCCATCGGCACGGCGGCGCAGTGATACCGGTGCCCAGAACGCCGGGCTGAGGCTGCCTTCGGCCAGTTTTGCACCAAGGTCGCGTGCCAGCTGCTGTGCCTGACCGGTATGGCCGGGCGCGCCGGGGCACCAGTCCATCTCTATGCCCGGCAGCAGGCGGGCGCGTTGTTCCGGGTCGCGGTTGAAACCGCCGCTGGCCAGAATCACCCCCTGATTCACCTTGATGCTGCGGCTGGTCTTGCCCTGGCGCAGGGTGAGGCCGTGCACGCCGCGCTCATCGTGCCGGATGTCGCTGGCCTGAGTTCGCAGTGCCAGCTGCACATTGCCCAGTTTCGACAGCGAATACAGCAGGCGGCCTACCAATGCATTACCCATCACCAGCCGGGTGCCGCGCGGGTAGGACAGGCGGTCGCTGGCATGGCGCAGCAGCAACTTGAGCGAGTGCCTGAACGAAGGCAGCGAGGACTTGAGCTTAAGCAGGTGGTTGATATCGGTGCGGTCCACCATCATGCCGCCCAGCACGGTGAATTCGGGGATGGGCGGGCGCAGTACGGCAAACAGCTCGCCCAAGAGACGGCCATCAAAGGGCAAGGGTTCCAGCGCACGGCCATTGAGGGTGGAGCCGGGCAGGTCGGAAATGTAGTCCGGGTGTTTGGGGTAGGGGCGGAATTTCACCTCGGTGGCTGCTTCCAGCGCGGCTACCACGGCCGGGCCGGCTTGCAGGAAGGCCTGGCGCAGTGCCGGGTCGGCCCGTTCGCCAATGGCCTTGTCCAGATAGCGCGCTGCTTCGGCCAGGGTGTCTTGCGGATTCACCCGCGCGCTGTGCAGGGTGCCGGGTATCCAGGTGGTGCCACCAGACAGGGCGGTGGTGCCGCCCACGTATTCGCTGTGTTCCACCAGCAGCACTTTCTGTCCGGCAAGGCCGGCAAACAGTGCGGCAGCCAGCCCGGCACCGCCGGCACCGATCACCACCACATCAAATTCACTGCCTTGTGCAGGCAGGTTTTCCAGTTGCAACAGCATGTCAGTCTCTCCGTATTGCTGTCTTGCGTCCGTTTTGTTGCATAAAAGCAACCAGTCGGTACGTTTTGAGAATTTTTTTTAATGGAAGATTGTTACGTGCCAGCCGACTCCAGCGCTGCACCGTAGGTGCGCTGCAATATTTGTTGTGCAGCACTGCGCAGCAGCTTGGCCCGCTCCACGGCACCCAGATGGGCCTTGCTGTGCATCGGTACTTCCAGCGCAATCGGCAGCTCCGGCGGCAAGGCCAGCAGCAGTTCGCCCAGTGCCAGCCCGCCATGGCCCGGTGGCATGCGCTCGGCGCGGGCCTGGTACAGCAGTTCTTCCATGCTGTCGGGCTTTGCTGCCGGGGCATCGCACAACTGCATGTAGTGCAGGC
Source organism: Aquitalea sp. ASV11 (assembly GCF_016429185.1). Lineage (NCBI taxonomy): Bacteria > Pseudomonadati > Pseudomonadota > Betaproteobacteria > Neisseriales > Chromobacteriaceae > Aquitalea > Aquitalea sp. ASV11. Next base: position 82,501 of record NZ_JAELUD010000007.1, on the reverse strand, counting down.
GCTGGCGTGGCACCTCGGCCAGCATGGCCGGAGCGTCCCCGGCGCGGTCAAAGTGGATGGCGTCCACCAGCAGGGCGGCATTGTCCTGGCCGGCCTGCTCCAGCAACCGCATGGCCATGGCGATGTTGCGGATGTCGGTCCAGGGCATGGGCTCGATATTCATGTTCAGGCCCAGTGGTGCGCCCAGCTCACACAGGCGGGCAAAACTGTCCGCGCAGCGGGCAAAGTCCGGGTCGTTGCCTGCCACCAGTACCTCGTGTGCGCCCAGCCGGGCTGCACTTTCCAGCATGGGCAGATAGCTGGCTACATCCACTTCCGGTTTGAGCCTGAGTATTTCCACATCAGACACTTGCAGGCCGGTGTCCTGCAGGCGCTGCAAGGTTTCGCGCAGCAGCGGGCTGTTGCCCAGCATGTCGTGTTGCGGCTCCTGGGCGGTGGCAGGGAGCAGGCGCAGGCCGACATGGCTGAAGCCGGCAGCAGCGGCGCAACTGACCATGTCGGGCGGGGATAGCTCCAGCATGCTGAGGGCAGCAAGGGCGAGCTGGCGTGGTGGCATGAGTCTCTCCTGTGTAGCTGGCGCAAGCGGGTGGGCGTGGTGGCATCCCCCATGTTGGCCAGTCTGTTTTTCGGTGGCTGATGGCTGGGCAGTATGCAATCGCAAAAAACGGAATGCAATTCAAAAAAATAACTTTGTTTTGATTTTTTGTTTGGTGTGAACTGTCAGGCGGCCAAGGCTGGCAGGCGGCAGGCATGCGCTTTTGCTGTCCGTTTTCACCCGGAAAATGCAGGACTGGCCTGTATTTGTGGTGTGGCAGGACTCAGGGATTTCCCGCACTGAAACGGGGCAGGGAATGGTGTTTAACTGCTGTTTTCCGGCTGTTGTATTTTTTTAATGTGCTGATTTGGCGTAGGAAAACTACAAAAACAAGGCGCTGGTGCATGCTATGGATATCTGCACATGGATGGGGCGCAGTTATCGTAAATCGGTATAACTGATAGATTTTTTGCGGTATGTTTTGAAGATTCATGCCAAGTCAGAATGCATTCCATGCCCAAGACGCATGGACAAGCATGCCAAGCTCGGGCTGCACCAGGCAGCAAGCAGTGCACGGCCGGACCGGCCAGTCATCACAGGCAGGCTCCTCCCCTCAACAGGAAACAGGAAAGAAGCTGGCAAGGGACAGCAGCTTCAACAGCCTGCAGCTGACCGGCAAGGGCAGGGCAGATAGCAAGAACAACAAGGCAGCGATTGATAGTCAGCGCTGCAACAGGAGACAAACAGATGAGTAACGCCAGCAATGTCATCAATGTTCGGTCATTGATCGACGATCGTCCCATCAACCGCTTTCAGTGGCTGGTGGTGTTTTTTGGTTTCTGCATTATCGCGGCCGACGGTTTTGACGTGGCCATCATGGGTTTCATCGCCCCGGAACTCAAACGCCTGTGGCATGTGACCAACCCGCAGCTGGCACCGGTGCTCAGCGCCGCGCTGGCAGGCCTCACGCTGGGTGCGCTGTTTGCCGGCCCGCTGGCAGACTATCTGGGTCGCAAGGTGGTACTGGTGTTGTCGGTGTTTTTCTTCGGTTTCTGGACGCTGGTTACCGCCACCTCTACCGACATTACCCATCTGGTGATCTTCCGCTTCCTCACCGGCCTTGGCCTTGGTGCAGCCATGCCCAATGTCGGCACGCTGGTGTCGGAATTTGCGCCGGAACGCCGTCGCTCCTTCCTGGTTACCGTGGTGTTCTGCGGCTTTACCGTGGGTGCAGCTGGTGGTGGTTTCCTGTCGGCATGGATGATTCCGCACTTCGGCTGGCAAAGCGTGCTGATTTTTGGTGGTGTGCTGCCGATTGCCGTATCCATCGCGCTGTTGCTGTTCCTGCCGGAATCAGTGCGTTTCCTGGTGGTGCGTAATGCCCCGGCTGCCCGTATTGCCAAGATCGTGCAGCGCCTGGCACCGGACCTGTCGATGAAGGACGCCAGCTTCACCATGGGCAATGCCGAAAGCGCACCCAAGGGCAATTCCATTCGTACCGTGCTGTCGCGTCAGTACCGCTTTGGTTCCTTCATGCTGTGGCTGGGCTACTTCATGGCGCTGTTTGTGGTGTACCTGATGGGCAGCTGGATGCCGACGCTGGTGAAAGAATCCGGTTACACCCTGGCGGATGCTGCCTTCATCGCTGCCTTCTTCCAGTTTGGCGGCCCGGCAGGTTCCCTGTTCATGGGCTGGTGCATGGACCGTGCCAATCCGCACAAGGTGCTGGCCATCACTTATGGTCTGGGTGCGCTGCTGCTGTTCGGCTTCACCTCGGTAGCGCATGAACTGCCGCTGCTGTGTGCACTTACCTTCGCCGTGGGCTTCTGCTTCAACGGTGCCAATACCGGCATGAATGCGCTGTCTGCCGGCTTCTACCCCACCGCGGCACGTGCTACCGGTTCCAGCTGGATGCATGGTGTGGGCCGTATCGGTGCGGTACTCAGCGCCTTTGCCGGTGGCCAGATGCTGGCCTGGGGCTGGACCTTCTCCCAGGTGTTTGCCGCCCTGGCAGTTCCTGCCGGCATCATCGTGCTGTCGCTGTTGATGAAAAACCTGGCCAGCAAGGGCTTGCCGGTACAGCCGGTGAGTGCTGCCAGCAAGGCCATGCACCACTGATGACAAGCTGACGGGCTGCGGACTCAGTCTGCCGCCCGCTCCAGATAGGCCAATACCGTATCAATGACGATTTGCCGGTGACGGCTGGCGTGTTCGGGCTGGGTGAGATCCCGCCCGAACAGGCTGGCAAAAGTGTGGCGATTGGATACGCGATAGAAGCACAGCGAACTGATCAGCATGTGGACATCGATGGCATCGGCCCGGTCATGGAATACCTTGTCGGCAATGCCGCGCGTGAGGATGCCTTCCACCACCTCGATCACACTGCGGTTGCGCTGGCGGATGATGTCCGAGTCGGCAATATGCCGCGCCTGGTGGATGTTTTCTATGCTTACCAGCCGACAGAAGTCCGGATGATTGTGGTGGTAGTCGAAGGTGAAGCCGGTGAGCAGGGCCATGGCCTCGCGCGGTGGCAAGCCTTCCAGCTGCAGCTGTTTTTCGATATCGCGGATTTCACCGTACACCCGTTCCAGCACGGCGATGTACAGCTCCTTCTTGCTGCGGAAGTGGTACACCACCATGCGTTTGTTGGTATTGGACTGCTCGGCGATATTGTCCAGCCGGGCACCGCTGAAACCGTGCTGGACAAATTCGGTCTGGGCCGCTTCCAGAATGCGCTGGCGCATGCCTTCGGGGTCGTTCTTGCGGCGGGTGGGCAAGCTGGGGCTGTCTGTGGACATCAAAACCGGATACCAATGAAAGGAGAAGTGGCAATAAAGGCTGAATCTGCCCGCTTTTGATGACAGATGTCAATCTGGCGACAGCCGTCGTCCGGAGCGGGGAGCGCAGGACTGGGTGGGGCCACTGGCATGGGCCACGCCCGCATTGAGGATTAATTTTAAATAAATATTAATCTGTGAATAAACAGATATGGAGATAATCGTGAAACACAAGACCCAATTGATGCTGCTGGCTTCCCTGTCCCCGCTGCTGGCCAATGCCGCGCTGGCGGATGACTCCACCGTCACCATTTATGGCCGTATCCACGCCGACTTTGAAAACACCAAGTCCGGCGCGGCCAGCACGGCGTTTTCCACCAACAAGGTGCAAAACGACACTTCGCGCATCGGCTTCAAGGGCAGTGAAGACCTGGGCAACGGCCTGAAAGCCATCTGGCAGGTAGAATCCGGCGTAGCCATCGATGACGGTTCCGGCACTGGTTCCAATACCTGGGCCGGTCGTGAAAGCTTCATCGGTTTGAGCTCTGCCCAGCTGGGTACGCTGAAGGCCGGTAACTTCCTGGTGGCTATTGACGACCTGCACTACATTGCCGGCAACAGCTTCCAGTACGCCACCGGCATTTCCAACGATGCCACGCTGTGGGCCAACGGCGGCAGCCTGGCCAGCGGCGGTTTTGATGTGCGCGCCGGTAACTCGGTAAGCTATCAGACGCCCAAGTTCAACAATGTCACCGCCCGCATCCAGTATTCACTCACCACGGGCACCGGCAGCTCGGAAACCACCAGCCACGGTGCAACGCTGGTATCCGGCAACCTGACGTATGACGACGGTCAGCTGCGCGTGGGTTACGGTTTCCAGCAAAACCGTGCCATGCAGGCCATGTCCAGCAACTTCTACCAGAATGGCCTGATGCACATGCTGGCGGTGGGTTACAACTTCGGCAGCATCTATGTAGGCGGCCTGGTGGAACATGACATCCTGGACAACATCAACCAGACCGGCAACAGCCGCAGCCGCAATTACGGCAGCCTGATCGGAACCTACACCAACGGTGCCAACATCTTCTCCGCCCAGTATGGCCAGGCCGCGTCGTGGAAGGGTTCGGCAGCAGTGCAGGACAGCGGCGCCAAGATGGGTACGCTGGCTTACAACCGCGTACTGAGCAAAACCACCCAGGTGTATGTGCTGTTTACCGAGCTGCATAACGAAGCCAATGCCACTTATGTACTGGGCGGCAACCCCAGCGCCACGGCCGCCGGTGCCAAAACCCAGCACTCGCTGGCCGTGGGCATGTGGAAAAACTTCTGATCCTGATGCTTCCAGTTCAACCGCAGGGTGGGGACGACCCGTCCTGCGGTTTTATCCGTTTATCTGCCCATGCGACTTGCTGACCGACCAAACCCTTCCTCGTTGATCGCCTTGCTGGTGGCGGCTGCGTTCTTCATGGAAAACCTTGATGCCACGGTCATCAATACCGCCTTGCCTGCCATGGCGGCAACTTTTGCTGTGCAGCCGGTGGACCTCAATATCGGCATCACTGCTTATCTGCTTACCCTGACCTTGCTGATACCGGCCAGTGGCTGGCTGGCCGACCGGCTGGGCTGCCGTCGCGTGTTCATGGCGTCCATTGTGGTGTTCACCCTGGCGTCCTTGCTGTGTGCCATGTCGCAAAACCTGTGGCAGTTTGCCTTGGCGCGCGTGCTGCAAGGGGTGGGTGGGGCGATGATGGTGCCGGTGGGGCGGCTGGCCGTATTGCGCAACACGCCCAAACATAAGCTGATGCAGGCCATCGCCATGATTACCTGGCCCGGTCTGGTGGCACCGGTATTGGGGCCGGCGTTGGGCGGCTTCATCACCACCTATGCATCCTGGCACTGGATTTTCCTGCTTAACCTGCCGCTGGGTGTGCTGGCGTTTGCTCTGGCGTGGTGGCTGATTCCACCCTCGGAGGACGGGATGGCAAGCAGCCGTTTTGACTGGACGGGCTTTTTGCTGTGCGGCACGGCCTGTCTGTTGCTGATGAGTGGTCTGGAGCAGGTGGGTGGCACAGGGCAGCTGATGCTGGCCTTGCTCGGCCTGTCTGGTTCCGCCGTGCTGTTGGCGGCCTTGTGGCGACATTGCCGCCGCAGCCATGCTCCCTTGCTGGATTTGTCCATCCTGCACATCCGCACTTACCGCACCACCATTGTTGGCGGCTCCTTGCTGCGCGCTGCCATCAACACCACGCCGTTTTTGCTGCCGCTGATGTTCCAGCTGGGTATGGGCATGGATGCCTTCCGTTCCGGCCTGCTGTTGCTCACCCTGTTTGCCGGCAACCTGGGCATGAAGGTACTGACCAGCCGTACGCTGTGGCGCTTTGGCTTTCGTCTGACCTTGCTGCTCAGCGGCCTGGTGCTGGTGGTGCTGACCCTGCTGATTGCCACCTTCGGCCCGGATACCCCGTGGCCGTGGCTGGTGCTGGTGTTGCTTCTATCCGGCATGGCCCGTTCCATGACCTTTACCACGCTGAGCACCCTGGCTTTTGTCGACGTGCCGCCAGCACAGATGAGCCACGCCAACACCCTGTTCAACATGCTGCTGCGCATGGCCTATGGCATGGGCATTGCCATTGCTGCCGTCGGCCTGCGCATGGCTGAATCCTGGCTGCCGCAGGCCAGTGCGCTGACGCATTATCATTTTGCCTTTGTCGTGCTGGCGGGCCTGACGCTGTTGGCGCTATGGGATGTGTGGCAGCTACCGGGCAATGCCGGACAGCTGTTGAGCCGGCAGCCGGAGTAGCGCCACTGATGTTGCCAATATCTGTTTGGACAGACGGCAAGGGCAATGCCATGCTTCTGGCTTGGCCACCGGGCCGGGACAGCATGACAGGCACCGCCTGCGGGGCGGGCAGCAATAACGACAAGAAGGTTGGGTTTATGGATTTGAAACAGTTGCAGTACTTTACCTGCGTGGCAGAGCTGGGCAGCTTCACCCGCGCGTCCAATACGCTGAACATTGCCCAGCCCGCGCTCAGCCGCCAGATCCGCATGCTGGAAGTGGAACTGCGGCAGAACCTGCTGATCCGTAATGGCCGGGGTGTGTCCATGACCGAGGCGGGCAAGGTATTGCTGGAGCACAGCCTGGGCATCCTGCATCAGGTAGAGCGGGTGAAGGAGGAACTGGGCAAGGTGCGTGGAGCCATGGCCGGGCATGTGGTGGTGGGGCTGCCACCCAGCCTGCTCAAGGTATTGGCGGTGCCGCTGACCAAAACCTTCCGCGCCCGGCTGCCCAATGCCTCGCTGTCCATCTGCGAGGGCCTGTCCGTCACCATGCACGAGGCGCTGGTGGCCGGGCGGCTGGATGTGGCCCTGCTGTACAACGTGATTCCGTCTGCCGAAGTGGAAACCTTCCCCTTGCTGGAGGAAGAACTATTCCTGATGACCGCCCGCTTTGACGATGCCCCTGACACCATCACCCTGCGTGATGTCGCCGGCACGCCGCTGATCATCCCCAGTCGGCCCAATTCCATCCGCATGCTGGTGGAGTCGGAACTGGCCAATATCGGCTGCCGTCCGCACATCGAACTGGAAATCGACGGCGTGTCCGCCATTCTGGAGCTGGTGGCCGATGGCTATGGCTCGGCGGTGCTCACCCGCAGTGCGGTGGCCTCGCTGGCCGATGCCTCGCGTTTTACCGTGCGCAAGATTGTAGAACCGGTGCTGTCCAGCAAGCTGGCCATGGCCATCAGCCTGCGTCATCCATCAACACTCACCCAGCAGCTGTTCATCGAACTGATACGCGAACATATCCGCGAATGGCTGGGGTATTCCTCCGAAACCTGATTGCCTCCGAGCGGCTAACAAAATAACGTAGTGTCCCTGGGGCAAGGCGCGCCGACGCTGACAGTAAAGAGTACGGCAAAGAGGCGCAATGCAGCAGCAGGGTTTTTGTTAGAGGTTCTTGGGGCGGAAAGTAGCATTGTGCTGGCTATTGCAAGTATCACCGGACCCATCTTCATCCTGATTGCCCTTGGTTACTGGGTAAGCTGGCGGCAGTGGTTTGCCCAGGCCAATATTCGTGCGCTGGGGCAGTTTGTCATCACCTTTGCCTTGCCGGCGATGATATTCCGCGCGCTGACCCGGCAGTCCTTTGTCGAGGTGGTGGACCTGCACTACCTGCTGGCCTACGGATTGGGTTCCTTGCTGGCGCTGGGTCTGGGCATGCTGTTTGCACGTATGGTGGCAGGGCATGACTTTCGGCTCAGTGCCCTGTTCGGGCTGGGCATGTCCATGTCCAACAGCGGTTTCATCGGCTTTCCCATCGTGTCGCAGCTATTGGGGGCCAAGGCAGGCATTGCACTGGCCATGACCATGCTGGTGGAAAACGCGGTGGTGTTTCCGCTGGTGCTGATCCTGCTGGAAAGCCAGGACGCCAGCGGCAAGGGCTGGGGCCATCTGTTGCGTCAGGTAGGCGCGCGGCTGCTACGCTCGCCACTGGTCATTGCCATCAGCGCCGGGGTGTTGTGTTCGCTGGCGGGCTTGCAGCTGCCGGGCGTGTTCAGCAAGGTGCTGGAATTGTTGTCGCAGGCTTCGGTGGCCTTGTCGCTGTTTGTCATCGGCGGTTCGCTGGTTGGCCTGAAAACCAGCGGCATCGTGCGCAAAATTTCCCCCATCGTGCTGGGCAAGCTGCTGTTGCACCCCTTGCTGATCTTCCTGCTGCTGCATTTCCTGCTGCCAGTACCTGCCTGGTTGCAAGTGGCGGCAGTACTGTTTGCCTGTGCGCCGATGATGAGCATCTATCCCATCATGGGGCAGAAATACGGCCACGAAGGCTTGTGCGCGGCTACCTTGCTGGCCGCTACGGTGACATCGTTCTTCTCCATCAGCGGCATGCTCTGGTTGCAAGGCTGAGGGAATAAGTAATCCGGTTTTTCTTGGTTGGGAATCATGGCGTGGTTTTTTAATATCCATCCCATGTGCATGGTTATGTCCTGTCATGACAGGCCGTGTTTTCATTCCCCTTGCTTTGAGAGGCTGCCAGGATGAGCTTTTATCAGGATTACAACGACAAGCTGGCCATTGAAGGCTGGAACACCCGCGAACTGACCCAGTACCAGACGTTCGACCTCAAACGCCTGTCCCCGGCCCTGGGGGCGGAAATCCGTGGTGTCGACCTCAGCCAGCCCTTGCCGCCTGCGCAACTGGAGGAAATCCGCCAGGCGCTGACCGAACATCTGGTGCTGACCTTCCCCGGCCAGGCCATCAATGCCGAACAGCACAAGGCCTTTGGCCGTCTGTTTGGCAGCCTGCACCAGCATGTGCTGGGCGACAGCACCCAGCTGACCGCGCGCAGTGGCGATGCGGAAATCCTGGGCTGGAAAACCGGCCGCACCACCCGTTACACCGCAGGCGATGCCTGGCATAACGATGTGTCTTGCGACCCGCACCCCATCTGGGCGTCTTTCCTGCGCGTCACCCGCCTGCCGGAAGTAGGCGGTGGCGACACGGCGTTTGCCAACCTCTATCTGGCGTATGAATCCTTGTCCGAACCCATCAAGCAACTGCTGCTGGGGCTGACTGCCGTGCATGACGGGCGGGAAGGCTGGAGCAATGGCTATGGTGCCGAACCGAAACCCGGCCAGGTATTCAATGCCAGCGAACACCCGGTGGTGGCACGTCATCCGGTCAGCGGCCGTCCCTTCCTGTTTGTGAATGAGGCGTTTACTTCGCATATCGTGCAGCTGAGCCGAGCCGAAAGCGATGCGTTGTTGCAGCTGCTGTACCGTCATATCGAAAAGCACCAGTCCTTCCAGGCACGCATTCACTGGCAGCCGGACATGCTGCTGCTGTGGGACAACTGGGCCACCCAGCACCACGCCATCTGGGATTACTACCCGTTCGAGCGTTGGGGCGAGCGTGTATCGGCCTATCGGAACCACGGCCCGCAGCCTGCCGGCACAATCATCGGCCAGCAGTAAGCAGCGCAGACTTGCAGGCATAAGCCAGCCCCCTCTCGCTTTCTGCAAGGAAAGCGAGGCGCCCTTACAGGGTAAGGGCGGGGGATGGAAAATAGATGGGAAGGCTGCGGAAGTAATTGCTTAGTTATAAGGCCCGGCTTTGCTGTGGCCGGTGAAAACCCACCAAATAACCTTGTCAGCAGCCTGGGGCTGCCCATCACGGACGGCCCTTTTTACTGTGTGAAGCACGCGGCTTATGCAGCTTTGCTCTGGCTTATCCAGCCGCAGCCTGATAAGCAACGCAGTTTTCCTTGGTTCACCGGTGGCGTGGCAGTGCTTACAGTAAGCCCATCACGCAAACACACCACAAAGGAAACCAGCATGACTCTGCGACTTGGCGACATTGCTCCGGATTTCAGTCAGCAATCCACCGTTGGCGAACTGCATTTCCACCAGTGGAAGGGTGACAGCTGGGCCGTGCTGTTTTCCCATCCTGCCGACTACACCCCGGTGTGCACCACCGAACTGGGTGCCACCGCCAAATTGCAGCAGGAGTTTGCCCGCCGTAACGTCAAGGTGCTGGCGCTGTCGGTAGACCCGGTGGAAGCCCACCATGGCTGGATTGCCGACATTAACGACACCCAGCAAACCGAGGTGAATTTCCCCATCGTGGCAGACGCTGACCGCAAGGTGTCCGAGGCCTACGACCTGATTCACCCGAATGCCAGCAGTACCCACACCGTGCGCTCCCTGTTCATCATCGACCCGGCACACAAGGTGCGGCTGATCATTACCTACCCGGCCAGTACCGGCCGCAATTTTGCCGAAATCCTGCGGGTGATCGACTCCCTGCAACTGACCGACCACCATAGTGTGGCCACCCCGGCCAACTGGCAGCAGGGTGAGGAGGTGGTCATCGTGCCGTCGCTGCAGGATGAAGCGCTGATCCGTGAAAAGTTTCCCCGGGGCTACCGTGCCGTACGGCCCTATCTGCGCCTGACGCCGCAGCCGGTTTGATGTTGTTGTCCGTTGTTCCGTTGTCTCTGTTTCTCCTTCTTGCATGTCTCTTCTTCATGCCGGGTCTGCTGACCCGGCATTTTTTTTTGAAACTGGCCATTGGGCCATTAAATGCAGGTGATAGCAGTGCTCAATGGTGGACTTATGCGACCAGAATGACAGATACTGCTGTAATGCATGCTTGACTCACAATAATTTCCCCAACTTCCCCCTGCAGGTATAAAGCGTTGGACGGCAAAAAACCCGATATCGATGCAATGCTGGATCTGGCTTATCAATTGGTGCTCTGTCAGCTGGAAGCGGACGTCTATCGTGCCAAAGAGGAGATTCGCGAGATGGTGGTTCCCATCAAGATTTTGCTGCTCAGGCAAATCGGAGAGGTCACCGACATCTGCAATCTCGATGATTTCTAGCCTGCTTCACACCACGTCTTCCCATCCTTCCCGACATCTGATTGCGCGGGTGCATTACTGCTGTGCAGTGCGCGCACTGGTCGCCACCATGGCCGCTTGCCTGCTGCCTTGCTTGCGCCGCCTGGCCTGCCACTGAAACAGGCCGCTTCCGCCCAGTACCATCAATACCACGCCGCTGGCAGACATCAGCAACTGGTGCCAGACACCACCCAGGCTGCCGGTGTGCAAAGCCTGTGCCCAACTGCCGATTTTCCGCCATGCTTGTGTTTGCTCCGTCCTTTCCACACTCAAAACCGTTCCCCGGTAAGGGTCCAGCCGGATCAGGGTGCTGCCGTTGGGGTGCAGTTCTTCGTCCAGCCGCTTGCGTAGTTCAACCGGCTGATCTGGTCGGGCGCTGATGCTGATGCTGCTCAGCCTGCCTTGTGGCAGACGGGCATTGCCACGGGCAACCAGTTCATCCAGCGCCAGTTGCGGCCCGGCAGGTGTGATGTGCTTGCCCGCGCGTGGCTGGCCGTGCTTGCCCGGGCTTAGCCATTGCCGGATGGGCTGGTTGAATGCCAGAACCAGGCCGCTAAGCGTACTGAGCAATAGCAGCAGCAACATGCTGGCACCCAGCATGCGGTGCAGGTCGCCCAGCCATACCACCACGCCCTTGTCACGCCGCAACCGCCAGGCTTTGCGCCAGTCCTTTGGCCACCAGTGAATGATGCCGCTTAGCAGCACCAGCAGGATGGCAATGCCGGTGATGCCTACCCAGGTCTTGCCATCGTGCAGCAGCAGGCGGGCATGCAGTTCGTGTAGCCAGCGCCAGCCGGTGCCACGGCCTTCTGGCGTGGCCAGTGGCTGGCCGTGCTGCGGGTCCAGCCATAGCAATTGGTCCGGTTGCTGGCGCTGGCGTACCCGTACTTCGATGGCGGCTGCCGGGTTTTCTGGCAGGCGAAGGGTGAAGTCAGCCTGGGGATAGTTGGCGCGCAAGCCGGCCAGTACCGCCTGATAGTGCGGACTGGCGGTATGGCTTGTCGCCGGGGTGGTATCGGACTCACCTTGCAGCAGTTGTTGCACGTCCAGCAGGCTGCCGCTCAGGCCCAGCAGCAAGGCAAACAGGGCGGCCAGCAAGCCCAGATAACGATGTAACAGAATGACGATGCGTTTCACGAGGTCTTCCACAACAAAACGCGGCGGCTGTTGTCGGTCATCCGCCGCGAGAAATATGAACCGGCCAGACCGGTGCGGGATCAGAAGGTGAGGCTGGCCTTCACCAGCAACTCGCGTGGGTCGCCCAGTCGCACGGTGGACACGCTGCCGCTACTGCTGGTGGTGGTTGTGCCGGTGCTGGAGGCGTAATAAGTCTTGTCGAACACGTTTTTCAGGTTGGCCTGGATTTCCAGCTTCTGGCCGTGCAGGCGGGTTTGCCATGCAATGAAGGCATCGGTCACGAAATACGACGGCAGCTGGAAGGAGTTGGCGGCATCGCCCTGACGCTCGCCCACATAGCGGGTGCCGCCACCAATGCGCCAGTTGTTGCCAAAGCTGTCCTGGCCCAGCTGGTAAGCCAGATTGATGCTGCCGCTGTGCTTGGGTACGTTGTACAGCTGTTTGCCGGCATAGACCGGATCGCTGGTGACCATGGCGTCGGTGTAGGCCCAGGCCAGGGTCAGGGACAGGCGACGGGTGATTTCGCCGCTGACATCCAGCTCTACTCCCTGCGAGCGCACCTTGCCCATGGCCTTGTCGATGCCGTCGGTGTCGGTGGCGACCACATTGGTTTTTTCGATGTGGAACACAGCGGCGGTGGCGGTCAGGCCGTTTTGCTCCAGCTTGATGCCTGCTTCGCGTGAACTGCCGCGTTCCGGGTCGAAATGCTGGCCGTCACTGGCGGTATTGGGCACAAAGGATTCGCTGTAGCTGCCATACAGCGACCAGTGCGGGTTCAGCTTGTACACCAGGCCAAACTGGGGCAGGGCGGTATTGCCGGAGCTGCGATCGCTGACGACATAAGGGCGGCCCACGCCGTCTTCCTGCCGGTAATGCTGGTAGCGCAGGCCATAGCTGGTTTGCCATTGCGGTGCCAGTTCCCAGTTGTCCATCAGCAGCAGCGACTGGGTGTCGATATTGCTGGTGTTGTCGCTTTGGCTGCTACTCAGGCTGGTATTGGCTGCGCTCAACACGCCATAAACCGGGCTGTTGACGTTCAGCTGGGTTGCGGTACTGGCACTGCCCCGATAGGTGGCCGCGCGCAGTTCACGTGCCTGGGTGGCTTCCACGCCGATGACGGGCTGGTGGCGCTGGCCGAACAGGCTGATATCGCCTTGCAGCTTGCTGCTGAGCGTCAAGGTGCTGTTGTTCACCACATTGCCGTCCAGGCGGCGGGTCAGCACGCCGGTGCGGGCGTTATAGGCGGTGGCGCGGGTTTCGTAGTTGCTGTAGCTGATTTCATTCCATGCCAGGCGGGAGTCCAGTTTCCACTGGCTGTTCAGCATGTGGCTGTAACTGGCGGTGGCGGCCTGGGTGTGGCCCTGTGCCACGTCCAGTGTATCGCCCAGCCGTCTTTCGCGTGGCACGTTCAGCGGTTTGCCGTTGTAAAACACGGTGCCGCGATCCCACGGCGTGCTGAAGTCGCTGTACTGATACGACAGCAACAGGCTGTCGCGTCCGTCGCTCCAGGACAGCGAGGGTGCAATCATGTTGCGCTTGGTGCTGCCGTAGTTGCGCCAGTAGTCGGTGTCCTGCTTGTCGGCAATCAGGCGGTAGGCGAAGTTGGAATCGCCGATCTGCCCGGTGCTGTCCAGCGTGGCCGCGCCGCCGCCAAAGCTGCTGCTCTGGGCGCTGATGGTGGTTTGCGCGTCGCGTTGCGGTTTCTTGCTGATGACGTTGATGACGCCGCCGGGCTCCTGGATGCCATACAGCAACGAAGCCGGGCCTTTGAGCACCTCCACCGATTCGGTGGTGGCGTCGAAATTGCTCATCAGATAAGAGCGCACCCCGTCGCGCAAAATGCTGCCATCGTTGCGCTCGCCAAAACCACGGCGGGTAAAGCTGTCCTGGATGCCGGCCAGGGTATTGCTTTCCACCACGCCGCTGACGGTGCTCACTGCTTCGGCCAGGCTTTTCACCTGTTTGTCAGCCAGGGTTTGCGGGGTGACGGACTGTACGGCCTGGGGCGTTTCCAGCGTGCTTTGCGTGTAGCCTGCCACGCTGGTTTGCCGGGTCTGGTAGCTGTGTGTGTTCTGGCTGTCGCCACTGGCACTGACCGATACCGTATCCAGGGTGGCGGTGTCTTCGGCATGGGCGGCGAGGGGGCTGAGGACCAGCAGGGATGTCGAAACGAAGGCGGCAGTGTTCATGATGCATGTTGTTATAAATGAGAATCATTATCATATATGACTTTTGAACTGTCTAAAAGTACGGGTTTTCCCGAAATCCATGTGCAGAAAGCCCTCGCAGTGGCCGATGGCATGCCGTCGCAGCATCTCACCATCCGCCTGGTAGGGGTGGGTGACATGATGTCTGCCTTGGCAGTAATGGGGAGCGAGACGGGCTGATGCGGCTGTGACGCTGCTTGCCTGGGCAGACGGTAGGTAATTATGTTGTATTTAGAATACATATTAATAGCCTGTGCAAGGTCATTCTTCCGGTTGAGTGCAATTGCACGCTTGCGACGGAGTTTCTGCAAGTTATTGACTGTAAATGTTTAATTTCCCATCCGGCCGTGGCGGCAGGCGTCTGTCAGCGGTGTGTCAGGCTGACGGCGCTATTGCCAGGTGGCATGCAAAATAATATCGTAATGCGATATTTATGCGCCAGCCGTGGTGCCTAACGCCACTTGCCAAGGAATGTATGTCTGTCCCGCCTCGCACCATCCCCATCAAGCCTGTTGCGGCCATTGCCGCGGACGGGTCGGAAGTGGTATCGCTGTATGCTGCACAAAAGAAAATCTACCCGCGCAGCGTGCGCGGTCGCTTCAACAACTGGCGCATTGCCGCCGTTGTGCTTACCCAGCTGGTGTTTCTCGGCCTGCCGTGGCTGCGCTGGGATGGTCGCCAGGCAGTCAATTTCGACCTGGTGGAACGCAAGTTCTATCTGTTTGGCCTGATTTTCTGGCCACAGGATTTTATCTATCTGGCTGCCTTGCTGATTCTGTGTGCCTTTGGCTTGTTCTGGTGGACCACCATTGCCGGACGGCTGTGGTGCGGCTATTCCTGTCCGCAGACGGTGTACACCGAAATCATGCTGTGGATCGAGCAATGGACCGAAGGCAAACACAGCCAGCGCAGCAAGCTGGACCAGCAAGGCTGGAGCCTGCGCAAGCTGCGCATCAAGCTGTGCAAGCACGGGCTGATGCTGGCCTTTTCCCTGCTGACCGGTTTTACGCTGGTGGGTTATTTCACGCCCATCCAGCAGCTGCTGACGGCCTTGCCTCATTTCGATTACGGGCCGTGGGAGCTGTTCTGGATTTTCTTCTACGCGGCTTGCACTTATTTACTGGCCGGGGTGATGCGCGAGCAGGTATGCCAGTACATGTGCCCCTATGCCCGTTTCCAGAGCGTGATGTTTGATGCTGACACGCTGGTGATTTCCTACGATGCCGCCCGCGGCGAACCACGCGGCGCGCGCAAGAAGGGCAGCGACCTGCAGCAACAGCAGCTGGGGTCTTGCATCAACTGCGGCATTTGCGTGCAGGTGTGCCCGGCCGGCATTGATATCCGTGATGGCCTGCAGCATGAGTGCATAGGCTGCGCCGCCTGCATTGATGCCTGTGACGAGGTGATGGACAAGATGGCCTATCCGCGCGGGCTGATTCGTTACACCACGGAAAATGCGCTGAACGGCCTGTATCCGGAAAGCGCCATCCTGTCCCGGCTGCGTCGGCCGCGGGTGGTGCTGTATAGCTTGCTGTTGCTGCTGGTGAGCGGTGCGGCCATCACCTCGTTCAGCTTGCGCCAACCTTTCAAGGTGGATGTGATGCGTGATCGCGCCTCGCTGGTACAGGAAACCGGGGAGGGGCTGCTGGAAAACAGCTATCAGCTGAACGTGATCAACACCACCAGTCAGGACCAGCAGTTCAGCATCAGCGTCAGCGGCCTGTCAGGCATTGCCATTGCCAAGCCGACCCTGCTGTCCATCCGCGCGGCAGACAGCAAGAGCCTGGGCGTGCGGGTGGTGGTGGACCCGCAAGCCGCCGGGCCGGGCAGTCATCCCATCGTGTTCCGCGTGCAAACCCGGACCCAGCCTGCGCTGGTGGTGGAAGAGAAATCCAGCTTTATCGGGGAGTGATGGCGTCAGCCGCCGGCCTGCGCCAGCTGGCTGATATCGCGCCTGGGGGGCAGGCCGAACAGTCTGGCGTATTCGCGGCTGAATTGTGACGGACTCTCATAGCCCACGCGAAAAGCCGCCGTGGCGGCTTCCAGCTTGTCGCTGAGCATCAGGCGACGTGCTTCGTTCAGACGCAGCCATTTCACGTATTGCAGCGGGCTCATGGTGGTGAGCTGGCGAAAGTGGTGATGCAGGCTGGAGCTGCTCATTTGCACCCTTGCCGCCAGTTCCTCGATGCGCAGCGGCTCGGTGTAATGGGTTTTCAGCCAGTCGATGGCACGGGCAATGCGCTGGCTGTGGCTGCCGGTGGCCAGAATCTGCCACAGGCGCGAAGCCTGGTCGCTCATCAGCAGCCGGTAGTGGATTTCCCGTTTGATCAACGGTGCCAGTACGCCGATGTGCTGCGGTTGATCCAGCAAGTCCAGCAGGCGGCTGAAGGCATCCAGCAATGCGCTGGTGACCGTGCCCAGAGCCATGCCGGGCTGGCTGCTCTGGCTTGCCGGCGGGCAAATGCCACCCTGGGCGATCAGGTCGGCCATGATGCGCAAATCCAGCCGCAGCACCAGACCGAGGCAAGGCGCGGTCGAACTGGCCGACAGCACTTGCGAGCTGGCTGGCAAATCCACCGAATTGAGCAGGAAATGCTGCGTGTCGTAGGCGTAGCTTTGCTCGCCCACCAGCATCTGCTTTTCCCCTTGCACCACCAGCACCACGCTGGGCTCCACCATGCAGGAACAGGGATTGGTCTGTTGTTCGCGGCGGAAGAAGCTCAGCTCGGGAATGGCCGTATCGCAGTCCTCATCGCCATGGGTACGGGCGGCAATGATCTGGCACAGATGCTGCAGTACCGGGCTGCTGGCAGGTGTCTGCGGTGTGTCGGGCATGGGGTGGCTTTCTGGTTGACTGCATTCAGCCTAATGGCTGGGCGGCTGGCTGTCTGCCCGATTTTCCTGCTGACGCAGGATCAGGCAAGGATTGAGCAACATCAGGCAAGCACTCAGGCAGTATGGGCGGCCAGTGCCGCCAATGGCACATGCAAGGCAGGCGTGGCAGCAAACTCTGCCAGCAGGTAGTCGATGCAGGCCTTTACCCGGGGTGCCATCAGCGCACGGTGCGGGTATTGCAGTACCAGTTCGTAAGCGCCGGGGTCGTGCTGGCCCAGCAATAGCACCTTGAGTTCGCCACGCTCCAGATAAGGCCAGGCATGGTGCACGCCCACCTGGGTAATGCCGGCATGCTGGCGTGCCGCGTCAGTCAGTGCCTCCGGGGCGGACAGGGTGAGGCAGCTGCGCGAGACATCCAGCGTGCTGATCTGGCCATCGGCATCACGAAAATTCCACGGCGATACCTTGCCGCCCAGAAAGCGCCGGGTGATCAGCCGGTGCTGTGTCAGCTCGGCAGGCGAGCGTGGTATGCCAGCCTGTGCAAGATAGTTGGGCGAGGCCACCAATACCATGCGCAGATGGCAGATTGGGCGCGCCACCAACGCAGAGTCGGCAATATGGCCGCCGCGGATCGCCAGGTCGTAGCCGCCGCCCACCAGATCCACCACCCGGTCGTCAAAATCCACTTCCACCGCCAGTTGCGGGTAGCGTGTCAGCAGGCCGGGCAGGGCGGGTAGCAGATGGTCGCGACCAAATGCCGCACTGCTGGAAATGCGCACCGGGCCGCTGATTTCCAGCCGCTGGGTGGCAATGGCATCCACTGCCGCGTCCAGCGCATCCAGCGCAATGCGGGCCTGACGCAAGAAGGCGGCACCTTCTTCGGTCAGGCTCAGGGTGCGTGTGGTGCGGTTCAGCAGGCGCACGCCCAGTGCCTGTTCCAGCCCGGCCACGTTCTTGCTGACTGCCGCATTGCTGATACCCAGCTGGCGAGCCGCAGCGGCAAAGCTGCCGGTTTCGACGGTAGTGACAAAGGAAAGTACCGAAGGCACCCGTTGCGACAAGTCCATGCTGCACTCCTGCAGTGAATCACTAGTGAATCAAGGTTAATAAATACTCAACCGTTAGTCTACTTATAGTTGCGAGTACGGGCTTGCATAATGCCTTCCATCTGCTGGCCACGCTGTTGTGACTGGCTTCAAGACAGGAGCGCAACATGTTGAATTTCGAGTATTTCAATCCTGCCCGTGTGGTGTTCGGCAAAGGCAACATCCAGCGACTTGGCAGCTTGCTGCCGGCGGATGCCAGGGTGTTGCTGCTGTACGGCGGTGGCAGTGCCGAGCGCAATGGCACGCTGGCCGAAGTGCGCCAGGCCTTGCGCGGCCATGTGGTGCATGAATTCGGCGGCATCGAACCCAACCCGCGCTACGAAACCCTGATGCGTGCCGTCGCACTGGTGCGCGAGCAGGGCATTGATTTCCTGCTGGCCGTGGGTGGCGGTTCGGTGATTGATGGCAGCAAGTTTGTCGCCGCTGCCGCGCCTTATCAGGGCGACGCCTGGGACATTCTGTCCAGCCTGGGGCAGGTAGTGAAAAGCGCCTTGCCGGTGGGCGCGGTGCTCACGCTGGCAGCCACCGGTTCGGAAACCAACCACAACGCCGTGGTCACCCATGAAGCCAGCAAGACCAAGGCATTTTTTTCCTCCCCGCTGGTGTTTCCGCAGTTTGCCGTGCTGGATCCGGAAAAAACCTATTCCTTGCCAGCCCGCCAGTTGGCCAACGGGGTGGTGGATGCCTTCACTCATGTGATGGAGCAATACCTGACCTACCCGGTAGACGCCCGCGTGCAGGACCGCTATGCCGAAGGCCTGCTGCAAACGCTGATCGAGCTGGGGCCGAAGGTGGTGCTGGAGCCGGCCGATTATGATTCGCGCGCCAATTTCATGTGGACCGCCACCCAGGCGCTCAACGGCCTGATCGGTGCCGGTGTGCCACACGACTGGGCCACCCATCTGGTGGGGCATGAGCTGACCATCCTGCATGGCCTCGATCATGCCCAGACACTGGCGGTACTGCTGCCTTCCATGCTGCAAGCCCGCCGGGCCGGCAAGCATGCCAAGTTGCTGCAGTACGCCAGCCGTGTCTGGCACATCAACGAAGGCAGCGAGGAAGAGCGCATCAGCCAGGCCATCGCCCGTACCCGTAGCTTTTTTGAAAGCCTGGGCGTGAAAACCCGCTTGCGTGATTACGGCATCGGCCCTGGCGACATCGACGCCCTGGTGCGGCAGCTGGAAGTCCACGGCATGACGGCGCTGGGCGAGCAGGGGGACGTCACCCTGGCGCTCAGCCGTCAGGTATTCGAAGCCAGCCTGTAAGCCTGGTATCCGCATCCGCCAGTCCCGCATGGCTGGCGTTTTGGCAAGCCTGCAACCTTCATTCAACACCACGGGTGGCGCTGGCCCATATTGCACAGGGCTACCCGTTCAGGAGCACATCATGCAGACACCCGCTTATTTCGTTTTCAATGTCACCGCCATTCACGACCCGCAAGGCATGTTGCCGTATCAGGAAAAAGTGCTGGAAACCGTGACCGCCCATCACGGCAGCCTGCTGGTAGGAGGTGGCGAGGTGGACAGCGTGGAAGGCCCGGCCGTACAGGGCAGGTTTTTCATTGTCCGCTTTGACAGCACCGAGGCCGCCCAGGCCTGGTACCACTCGCCGGACTACCAAAGCATCATCGGCCACCGCCATGCCTCCGCCAGCTGCCAGGCCTTCCTGCTGGCCGGGCTGCCCGTCTGACATTTCATTCATTCAACAGGACATCACATGAAAACCCTCGTCATCGTTTCTCACCCCACGCCGCAACAATCCGTCGCCATCAAGGCGCTGCAACAGGTGGCCGAAGCCCAGGACAATGTGACCGTGCGTCACCTGGACCAGCTGTATGGCACTGACAGCAATGCATTTGATATCGCGGCCGAACAGCAGGCACATGAAGCGGCAGACCGCATCATCTACCTATACCCGACCCACTGGTTCAACACCACGCCCATGCTCAAGGCCTACCTGAACCAGGTGTGGACCTATGGTTGGGCCTTCGGTCCGGACGGCAAGGCGTTGCAAGGCAAGGAGATGCAGGTTGTCACCACTGCCGGTGCCACTGAATTTACTTACAGCCATGCCGGGCTGATCGAAGCCACCATGGACGAAGTACTATCGCCGATGAAAGCCTCCGCATTGTATGTGGGCATGAAATACCGTGCGCCGCTGGCGTTCTACAGTGCCATGGGGCTGGATGAGGCCAGCCTTGACGCCATGCGCAGCCGTTTTGCGGCAAACCTGCTGGCTCCGCTTGGCAGCCAGCGCGCCGACTGAATTATCGTCTGATACAACAAGGCCCCCGGCATGCCGAGGGCCTTGTTGCGTCTGCTGCCAGGCTTCAGTGCAGCCCGGCATTGCGCTGCTTCACCACGGCGCAGGGGGTGCCGGCCGTGCAAAAGGCATCGTTCAGATTGGCAGACTGCCCGTTCTGCTGACTGACGGAGCTGGTTTGATCGGCCGCGGTATCGGCCCGGCTGAGCGGGCTGAGCACGAGCAGGGACAGACATAGTGCAAGGGCGTGTTTCATCATGCTTCCTTTCCTGATGTGATCTGGCAGAGCCAGGGTGGTGTGGGTTTTGACCAGGTTTTGACCGGCGGGTGCGATGCTGGTCTGGATGAATTGTTAATGAATACAACGGCTTGTGTTTTTGTCTGTCATGCGCTCAGTGGGCGCAGCCGCTTGCCGCCGCCTGCCAGCAAGGTCGCCATCAGCAACAGCCCGGCACTGACAAGAAATGTGGCATGAATGGACCACTGGTCGAGCAGGACGCCGCCAATCGCGCCTCCACACAGGATTGCCAGCTGGATGGCGGCCACCATCAGCCCGCCGGTGCGCTCGGCCTCACCGGCGACACCCTGTGCCATCCAGGCAGACCAGCACACCGGAATGGCAGCATTCACCAGCCCCCACAACATCAGCAGCATGGCAACCGGCCACAACAGGCTGCCGGTCAGCAGCAAGCCCACAGTCAGCAAGGCCAGCAGCAATGGCAGCAGGCCCAGCAGCGGGTAAAGATGACGCTCCACCATGGCACTGGCGCTGCGGGTGCCGACAAAACCGGCCAGCCCCAGACCGCACAGCAATAGTGATAACTGCGGCAGGCTGACCCGGGTCAGCTGCTCCAGAAACGGGCGGAAATAGGTAAAGGCGGAAAATGCGCCGCCAAAGGTCAGCATCACTGCGGCCAGTGCGTAGCGCACATGGCGCAAGGACAGCAGGGTCAGCGGGTTGGCGGCAGTTTGACCGGGCGGTGCCGGCAGGTCTGGCAGGCTGCGCCACTGCCAGTACAGGTTGAGCAGTACCAGCGGAACCAGCGTCCAGAACACGCCGCGCCAGCCGATGATGCCGCCCAGATAACTGCCGGCAGGGGCAGCAAAAGCGCCTGCCACCGCATTGCCCATATACAGCGTGCCCAGCGCCGCGGCCAGTTGTTCAGCGGGCACCAGTCGGCTCACCGTGGCGGTGGCCAGCGACCAGAACCCGCCAATCACCAGTCCCAGCAGGGCTCGCGCCAGCATCAGCACGGCAAAGCTGTCTGCCAGGGCAGTCAGCAGCACCGACAGCAACAGCAGCGCGGTGAAGCAGAGCAGCACCGGTTTGCGATCATGCTGGCCGGTGAGTTTTCCCACCATCAGGCTGGCAAATACGGCAAACAGCCCGGAAACGGAAATGGCCTGACCGGCCATGCCATCACTGGTGTGCAGGTCTGCGGCAATCGGGGTCAGCAGGCTGACCGGCAAGAATTCGGCGGCAATCAGCAAGCCCACGCACAGTGACATGGACAGCACGGCTGCATGGCAGGAGCGGGCGGCAAGAGGGGCTGGCAAAGACATGGCATTCCACGAATCAGAAGGTTGACGCAAGGGCAGGGCCGGCTTGTGACAGCCGGTCCGCAATGTGTGCAAAGCCTAAGAGAGGGGAGGCCGTCGACGGTAGCCCATTGCTGGCGATCTCTTGCCTGATTCGCCAGGGTGCGCTGCCGCTTGATAGGGAAGCGGTGCAGCCTTACCAGCTGGCCTGTTGCGGGTCCAGCGTACCCAGTACTGCCAGCATTGCCAGGGCCAGCAGGCACAAGGCAATTTGCAGGCAGATGGCGCGCTTGAGGCAGGGCAGCCCTTGCGGCATGCGGGGCACCAGATGGTAGCGATTGTAGAGCGCCAGCACGGTCATGCCGGCCACCAGCAGCAGCTTCAGGCCCAGCAGCGTGGCATAGCCAGACAGCGTGTCCGGCAGCAGGCTGCCATTGATCAGGTACAAGTTGATCAGACCGGTGGCAAACACCAAGAACACCACGGCATGGCCGGTGGCGGAAAAACGCCTGAGGATGCCGGGCAGGGCAGGCAGCAGGGCAGGTGCTGGCTGACGCAACAATTGCAGCACCAGCGGTAGCGCACCTAGCCAGGCAGCACAGCTCAGCAGGTGCAGCCAGTCATTGCCCTGGTGTAGCAGCCCCGGCCAGCCCTGCTGCATGGCGGCATGTCCACTCAGGGTGAGGCTGGCCAGCAGAGCAGCGCTCAGCCCTGCGGTGACGAGCAGGGAGTGGCGACTGCCAGCGCTTGCAGTTACCAGCCACAGTGCCAGCGCTGCCAGCAGCTGCCAGCACCAGGCATGGCCAATGCCGGTGTCACGCACCACGGCCAGCAGGCTGGCCGCTTGCCAGCTGTCGGACCAGCCATCACCCAGTATTGCACTGTGCAAGGGCAGGGCCGACAGCGTGGCCAGCAGCAGGGCACTGGAGGCACGGCGATTCCAGATGGCTTGCTGTTGCCAGAAGTCCTGGCGCAATGCGGCAGGCAGCAGCGCCAGCACAAACAGGCTGCTGCCCCATAGCCACATGGCTGCGCCATCAGTCAGCCAGCGGCACAGCCACAGCAAGCCTTCAGCCATGCTTACTTGCCAACGCTGAAGCTGTAAGCGCCATTGGTTTTGTGGCCATCGGTCGACAGCACATGCCATTCCAGCTTGTAGTTGCCGGCAGGCAGCGGCTGGGCCGGTTTGACCACCAGGGTTTTGCCGCCATTGGCCAGCGTGGGTTCACCCAGCGCGATATCCTGCTTGTCGGCATTGCTCAGCTTGATACCGCTGAACTTCACTTCCAGTGCTTCGGAAAAGCTCAGGTTCAGGCTGGCCGGGCTGCTGACCACGCTGTCGGCGGCCGGTTCGGCAGCTTTCAGATGCGCATGAGCCCAGGCTGCCGTGGTGGTGAGCAGGCTGGTGGCCAGCACCAGCAAGGTAGAGCGGATGGAAGCTTGCATGACAACTCCTGTTATCGGGTAAGTAAAACGGTTGTATATGGCACCGCTGGCGCGGAGGCAGGATGCTAACGCATTGACGCTGGCACCGGTAGTCTGTTTTGTCGTCACCGGCGCTGCTGCAGCTGGCTTGTGCAGGCTACTGGCTGCACCGTGCAGTAGTGATATCCGGTGGCCATTGTAAGAAGGTCACCGCATGCGCGACTGCGGCATATTGTCGCAGTGCAGCGGGCACGCTGCTTGCCGATGCTGGGTGAATATCGGTAAGGCCGCAGTTGCAATAAGGTTGATCGGTGCCGTGCACGCTTTTAGATGAATAAACTAAGTGTTTCTACTAGAATATGTTTATTCCACATCGTGCATGTGCTGGATGCGGTTTTCCTCGTCATTGAAATTGAATCGGGTATGGGAATGGGAATGGATCGAATCCTGTCGCAGCTGTCCTCCTCGCTGAACACGGCACAGACCATCGATCAGCTGGTACGCCCGATGCTGGAAATGCTGGCGATGATTACCAATATGGAGTCCACCTACCTCACCGATGTGGACCTGGACGGCCACAGCCAGCGCATCCGCTTTGCGCGTAATAGCGGCGAGCTGGACATTGCCGAGGGACTCACCGTGCAGTGGGAGGACACCTTGTGCAAGCGTGCGCTCGACAGTGGCCTGCTGGCTTGCAGTAGCGTGCCGCAGCGCTGGGGCGATTCCACCGCTGCCGCCAGTTTGCATATCCAGTCTTATGTCAGTGCGCCGGTCAGCAATGCCGACGGGCAGCTGCTGGGCACCTTGTGCGCTGCCAGCACCCGGACGGTGCAGATTACCGAGCAGGTGGAAGCGCTGTTCCGCCTGTTTGCCAATATCGTCGGCAATTTCATCGAGCGCGAAGTGCTGATGGAAAAACTGCAGGCTGCCAACGACCAACTGGCTACCCATGCGCTGACCGATCTGCTGACCGGACTGCCCAACCGCCGCGCCATGGTGGCTGAGCTGGAACGCCTGCTGGCCCAAGCCGAGCGCAGTGGTGTGTCCACCCTGGTGGGGGTGATAGATCTGGATGGTTTCAAGCAGATCAACGACCGTTATGGTCATCAGGGCGGCGACGAATTCCTGCAGGCCATTGCCCGGCGCGTGCAGGGTGGTTTGCGTGGCAGCGACCTCATCGGCAGGCTGGGTGGCGACGAATTCCTGTTCATCGGTCCCGGCCCGCAGCAGGGCGACCCGCAACATGCAGCCCTGCGCACCCAGCAAAGGCTGGAGCAGCTGATTGCCGGGCACTACCAGCTGGGCGAGCATCAGCTTGATTACGCCGGTGCCAGCGTCGGTGTGGTGGCACTGCCGCCGCAACGCTGGACGGTGGAAGCCGCCATCGAGCAGGCCGATACCCTGATGTACCGCAACAAGAAGGCCCGACGGCAGGCAGTGGACTGAGCTGCACATTCAGCCCTGCTCCGCATCCTGCAGCTTCAATGGCTGCTGCTGCCGTGCTCTGTTCTGGCTTTGCCGGCCATGCCGTTTCTTCCACCAGATTGCCACGCCAGTCACGCTGAGCGAACCTACTACCAGCCCCAGCAGCATGATGAACAGCTTGTAAGGCAGGCCGCCGATTGCCGCCATGTGCAGGCTGGTCAGCCAGCTGCGGATGGTGTCGCCGCTGGCTTCTGTCGTCGGTAGCCATGCCCCGCGTTCGGCACCGCTGTTACCGTCAAAGTAAACCAGGGTGCTGCCCCAGCGCCGACTCACATCCAGGCTGCTGCGCGTGCTGAAGCTGTAGAGTCCGCTGCGCGCGTCGTAGCTCAGGTCATCCTCTTCCAGAATGACAAAACCCTTGTGTGCTGCCAGTGCTGCCATCAGTGCGCGGCCCCGCGTACGGGCAGCATCCCAGCCCAGTTTTGGCGCTTGCCCGCCCGGGCGCACCGCAGCTTGCAGGCCGGGTTCCGGCTGGCTGGCAAACAGCGCCTGCATCACCGGCTTGTACACGGCAGGCAGATTGAAGGACACACTGCTCCAGGCCAGCACCAGCAACATGGCCCACAGCCACAGCGAGGCTGCGCGGTGCCAGTCGAATATCAACTTGTAACTGGCGCCGCCACGGCGGATTTTCCAGGACACCGCCCAGCGTTGCCGCCAGCTTTTACCTGCTTTTGTCGGCAGGGCAGTCGCGTTTTTGCGCTGGGGGGCCGGGAATGTCAGCCAGGCCCCGGCAAAGCAATCGAAAGTCCACAACAGGGCGATGATGCCAAACACCGTGCCGGCCCAATCCCCCAGCGCCAGCGAGTAATGCAGGCGGTAAATGAAGGGAATCAGGTTTTGCTTGCCCTGGCTGATGTCGCCCCAGTGCCGTGCACCCTGAATCCGCCCGCTGTAAGGATCGACAAATATCTGGTCATTGGCAGGCTCGCTCAGCGTGCCATCGGCTTGTATCCGGCCGGACAGCCAGAAAATCACGCTTCTGCCTGCTTCCTGTGCCAGCGGCACCGTATTGGCCTGCGCGTCGGGAAATGCCTGCGCCACGTGTTGGCGCAGCAGCAAGGGGTCCAGCGGCCGGGCTGCTGCAGTGG
The DNA here is from genome assembly GCF_016429185.1 of Aquitalea sp. ASV11. Classification (NCBI taxonomy): domain Bacteria; kingdom Pseudomonadati; phylum Pseudomonadota; class Betaproteobacteria; order Neisseriales; family Chromobacteriaceae; genus Aquitalea; species Aquitalea sp. ASV11. The sequence continues at coordinate 56,697 of NZ_JAELUD010000007.1, read as the reverse complement.
GTGCCTTGCTGTAGAACAGCTCCGGGTTCAGCCAGTGATCCAGTTCCTCGTTCCACGCCAGAACGGCACCGGTACAACCTGCCAGCAGCAGGAAACCGGCCATGGTCAGGCCCAGCCAGCGGTGTATCAGGACCAAGTTCTGTCGGAAATGCGGTTTCATGTCTGCTGCCATCGGGGTGGGGGAGGATTGCTTGCCTGCCTGTGACGGGCGGTGATCATCGGCCTTGCCGTGGGTCATGGCCGGGTGATGGCTGCGCAGTGTATATGCAAATGCGAATCAATAGCAATAAATTCAGAGATATCCACTTGTAGCGCGGCAGAGGGTGTGAATTGCCGATGTAAAGATGATTGACAGCAGGTAAATGTCATGCAGAAAATAAAAACGAGAACCATTCGCATTTGAAGATGCGTACTCATTTCCGTTTTTTAACATTCTGGATATTTACCCCATGCAAGTTCACCGGCCTGCTGCTGCCCGTCATTCCCGAATTCCCGGTTTTACCCTGCGTCCCTTGTGCCTGGCTGTGTGGCTGGCTGCTGCCGGTGTGGCCGGCGAGGCTCTGGCCGATGATGGAACAACGGCGGCCACATCCAGCGACAAGGCGGGCGGGCTTGCCGTTCTGCCCGCGGTTTCGGTATCGGCCGAGGCGGTCAGCACCCAGCTACCCACCGATCAGCAGGAAACCTACACCATCAAGCACAGCACCTCGGCCACCCGGCTCAACATGAGTCCGCGGGAAACCCCGCAGGCGGGTTCGGTGGTGACGCATGCCCAGATGGAAGATTTCCGGCTGGCTACCATCAACGACGTACTGGCCAATACCACCGGGGTGACGGTGGAGAAGGTGGAAACCAACCGGACGTATTACACCGCCCGCGGTTTTGACATCACCAATTTCCAGATGGACGGCATTGGCGTACCGATGACCTATGGCCTGCAATATGGCGACATCGACATGGCCATGTTCGACCGGGTGGAAATCGTGCGCGGTGCCAATGGCCTGTCCAGCTCCACCGGTAATCCGTCCGCCACGGTCAATTTCATCCGCAAGCGCCCGACAGATGACTTCCAGGCCTCGGCCGGCCTCACCATTGGTTCGTGGGATACCAAACGGCTGGACGTGGATGTGTCCGGCCCGCTGAACGAGGCAGGTACGGTCAGCGGCCGGGTAGTGGCGGCGCATGAGGATGGCCATTCCTATCTGGACCGCTACCAGCCATCCCGTGATGTGTTTTACGGTGTGCTGGCCAACAAGCTGAGCGACAAGACCACGCTGACCGTGGGCTACAGCTATCAGAAACAGGAAGGCAAGGGCGCCATGTGGGGCGCGCTGCCCATGGCGTACAGCGACGGCACACCGACCAATTACCCGGTAGGCACCAGCACCTCGGCCGACTGGTCCTACCTGAACACCACGGATCAACGTGTGTTTGCCGAGCTGGCGCATGCGCTGGACAACGGCTGGCAGTGGAAGAGCACGCTGGGCTACAACCAGGCAGATACCGACAGCGCGTTGTTCTATGTGTACGGCACGCCCAACAAGAGCACCGGCGGCGGGCTGTATGCCTATCCCTCGCTTTATGACAGCAGTAACAAGCAGGTGTATTTCGACAGTAATCTGGGTGGCAAGTACACGCTGGCCGGACGTCAGCATGACTTCAATATCGGGGTGAACCTGTCACGCTCGCGCATGACGGACATCAGCCATTACGGCGAAGGCATCGGTACCGAACTGTTTGGCAACAGTGCATTCAATGGCAGCTATGCCACGCCCAGCTTTGACGCCAGTGTGGATGGCAGCAGCTATGTGGACACCCGCAAGACCGTTTACGCGGCAACACGGCTGAACCTGGCCGACCCGGTCAAACTGCTGCTAGGCGCCAATTACACCCAGGCCAGCTCCACCGGTGCCAGCTACGGCGTGGCCCATGCGCTGGAGCAGTCGGCCACCTCGCCCTATGTCGGTCTGGTGGTGGACCTGAGCAAGGAGATTTCCGCTTACGGTAGCCTGTCGAAGATTTTCAATCCGCAAACCCAGACCGATGCCAGCGGTGCCACACTGGCCGCCGCCCGTGGCACAGGCAAGGAAATCGGCCTCAAGGGTGAATTCCTGCAACGCCGTCTGAATACAGCCTTGTCGCTGTTTGAAGTGGAGCAGGACAATATTGCCGAACAGGCCGGTTATGTCGGCAGCAAGGCTTACTACCGTGGCATCTCGGCCAAGTCGCGCGGGGTGGAGTTTGATTTGTCCGGCGAGCTGGCCCACAACTGGCAGGCCAGCCTGGGTGTGGTGGCACAGCAGATTACCGGCCAGAACGGCGAGGATGTGCGCCTGTATGTGCCGCGCCGTCAGCTACGGCTGTCCACCACCTGGCGCGTGCCGCAACTGGAGCAGCTGAAACTGGGTGCCAGCCTGAACTACCAGAGTGAAACGCGTTACAGCAGCACGTCCGCCGCTTATCAGGGCGGGTATTCGGTATGGAACCTGATGGCCAGCTACGACGTGGACAAGCACCTGACCGTGGCGGCAAACCTGTACAACGTGTTGAACCGCAAATACCTGACCAGCGTGTACTGGGACCAGTCCTACTATGCTGCGCCGGTCAATGCCAGTGTCTCAGTCAAATGGAAATACTGATTTGGAAGTACAGAAATGGAAATACTGAGTTAACGCTGTAACGGAGCCTGCAGCCCCTGGCTGCCTGCCGGTCGGTCTGATGCCGACCGGCTTTTTTGATGGCTGCCCGGTCCGGGCTAATTGTTAAGCAGTATTACAGCGCGGGATGACGACAAGAATTGGCGTTGACAGTTCAATTGATAATGAGCATGATTCGCATTCATATAAATCAGCAAAGACATCATCATGCTTATCCCGTTTCTCATCATGCTGCGCGAAGGCATGGAAGCCGCACTGATTGTCGGCATCATCGCCAGCTATCTGCGTCAGTCCGGTCAGCAGCGTTTCATGCCTGCGGTATGGATGGGGGTGGTGCTGGCCTGCCTGCTCAGCCTGGGCGTGGGCGTGGTGCTGGAATTGACCGAGCAGGAATTCCCGCAAAAGCAGCAGGAGCTGTTTGAAGCCGTGGTGGCACTGATTGCGGTAGGCATTCTCACTTCCATGGTGTTCTGGATGAAGCAGGCCGCCCGCTCCATCAAGGGCCAGCTGCAGGACTCCATTGATGCGGCACTCAGCCGTGGCCGCGGCCAGGCTTATGCGCTGGTAGGCATGGCCTTTTTTGCCGTGGCGCGGGAAGGGCTGGAGTCGGTGTTTTTCCTGCTGGCTACCGTGCAGCAGCAAAGCAGCAATCCGCTGGCCTGGCTGGCCGCCTTGCTGGGCTTGCTGGTGGCCACGGCCATGGGCTGGGGTATTTACCAGGGCGGGGTGCGCATCAATCTGCGCCGTTTTTTCCGCCTGACCGGCCTGTTCATCATCCTGGTGGCGGCCGGTCTGCTGGCCGGTGCTGTCAAGGCCCTGCACGAAGCCGGGCTGTGGAACCAGCTGCAAGCGGTGGTGATGGACCTGAGCCGGGTGCTGCCGGTTGATACACCGCTGGGCGTCATCCTCTCCGGCATGTTCGGCTATGACGACACCCCCACGGTCAGCGAGCTGCTGGCCTGGGTGCTCTACCTGCTGCCGGCACTGTTTCTGTTCCTGCGTGATGGCAAGCCGGTGGCCGGCGTGTCGTCCGCCTCGCTGTCCTCCCGTTGAAATCCCCGTTTATCCATCCTGAAGAAAGTTGACTGATGAAAAAGACTTCCCTGTGCAAGCTGTCCGTTCTGGCCTTGCTGCTGTCCACGCTGGCGGCATGCGGTAAAACCGGGGATGCGCCGGCGGCCGATGCTGCAGGCAGCGCTCCTGTAGCAGAGGCCGCGGCTTCGGCGGCAGCGGCATCTGCACCTGCCGTGGACTACAGCGCGCAACTGGCAGCCCCCATTGCTGAATACAAGAAATATGTCAGCAGCGAGCTGGAAGGCCTGCTGACCCAGTCCAAGGCCTTTGCCGCCGCCATCAAGGCTGGTGACCTTAAAAAGGCGCAAGGCCTGTACGCCATCACCCGCCAGCATTACGAACGCATCGAGCCGATTGCCGAGCTGTTCTCCGACATGGACTCTGCCATCGACGCCCGTGAAGACGACTTCAAGCAAAAAGCGGCCGACCCCAAGTTCACCGGCTTCCATCGTCTGGAAAAAGCCCTGTTTGGTGACCACACCACCAAGGGCCAGGCGCAGTATGCCGACAAGCTGGTGGCTGACATCTCCGAGCTGAACAAGCGCGTGGCCACGCTGGACATTCCGCCGGCCAAGATGGTGGGTGGCGCAGCAGGCCTGATCGAAGAGGTGGCGAAGACCAAGGTAAGCGGAGAAGAAGACCGCTACAGCCATACCGACCTGTGGGACTTCCAGGCCAATGTGGACGGTGCACAGAAAATTGTCGAACTGCTGCGCCCGCTGCTGCAACAAGCCGGCCCGGACCTGCTGGCCAAGGTGGATGAAAACTTCAAGACAGTAGACGCACTGCTGGACAAATACCGTAGCGAGGACAAGAAAGGCTTTGTCAGCTACGACAAGGTGACCGACGCCGACCGCACCGCGATGAAGGGCCCGATCACGGCGCTGGCCGAAGACCTGTCCAAGCTGCGTGGCGTGCTGGGTCTGGATTGATTCAACTGCCGCCGCCGTGACCTGACCCACGGCGGCAATCAGCCATGCCGGGCAGCCAGCAGTAACCCGGCTGCCACTAGCAAGTATTGCAAGCATTCAGGAAATACTCATGTTCAAAACCCTGGCACCGTGTGTGCTGCTGGTATTGCTGGCGGCCTGCGGCAAGCAAGGCGCAGCCCCTGCTACTGTGGCCACTGCTCCGGCCATTCCCGTGGTGAATGTCGGCGTTAACGACGAAGCCTGCGAACCCATGCAACTGACCGTCAAGCGCGGCAAAACCCAGTTCCTGATCAAGAACAACAGCGCGCGCGCCGTGGAGTGGGAAATCCTCAAAGGCGTGTATGTGGTGGAGGAGCGGGAAAACATCGCGCCCGGCTTCAGCCAGAAGCTGACGGCAAAACTGGAACCCGGCAAATACGAAATGACCTGCGGCCTGCTCAGCAATCCGCATGGCGTACTGATCGTCGAGTAAGCATCGAACAAGCATCATCGGGACTGATTTCACTCATGACAGAACAAGACAATAACCATACCCTGTCCGTACCCGGCAGCCAGCCAGACAGGCAGCGACGCAATCTGCTGCGTGGTGCCGGCCTGTTTGGCGGCGGTGTGCTGGCGGGGGCAGTGGGGGCGGGTGACTGGTTGAAGCTGCAGGCATCACCGGACCCTGCAGCGCAGCGCGTGCCGTTTGCCGGTGTGCATCAGGCCGGGGTGACAACCCCGACGCCGCAAGAAGCCATTTTCATCGCCTTTGACGTACTGGCCCGCGACCGCAAAGGCCTGCAGGAAACCCTGCAATTGCTGACCCGGCGCATTGCCTTCCTGACCCAGGGTGGCCCGGCCCCGGTGGATGCACCCAAACTGCCGCCGCCGGATTCCGGCCTGCTGGGCGATACGGTTTCGCCGGACGCGCTCACCATCACCGTAGCGCTGGGGGCGTCCTTGTTTGATGGACGTTTCGGACTGCAGGCACTGCGCCCCAGACACCTGACGGCTATGCCTGCCTTCCCCAACGACGCGCTGGATGCCGCCTGGTGCGACGGCGACCTGCTGCTGCAATGCTGTGCCAATTCCCGCGAAACCGTGATTCACGCCGTGCGTGACATCATCAAGCATTGCCCGGACAAACTGGCCGCGCGCTGGAAAATGGATGGCTTCCAGCCCGCCGCAGCGGTACGGCATGCCAGCACGCCGATCAATCTGTTCGGCTTTAAAGATGGCACGGGGAATCCCGAGACGTCGGACAAGCAACAGATGGATGCGCTGGTGTGGGTGGGAGACAAGGACCAGGAACCCGCCTGGGCCAAAGGCGGCAGTTATGCCGTGGTACGGCTGATCCGCTTTACCATGGAGCAGTGGGACCGCACGCCCCTGGGCGAGCAGCAGGGTATCTTTGGCCGCGACAAGCACAGCGGTGCGCCGCTGGGCAAAAAACAGGAGTTTGACGACCCGCAGTTTGCTGCCGACCCGCATGGCCAGCAGGTGCCGCTGGATTCCCACATGCGCCGTGCCGAACCGCGCCTGCATGGCCGCCACGATGCCAGACTGCTGCGCCGCAGCTACAGCTATTCGCTGGGGCTGACCAGGTCCGGCCAGCTGGACATGGGGCTGGTGTTTGTTTCCTTCCAGGCCAATTTGCAGACCGGTTTCATTGCCACCCAGCAGCGCCTGAATGGCGAGCCGCTGGAGGAGTACATCAAGCCTTTTGGTGGCGGCTACTTCTTTGCCTTGCCCGGAGTGGAAGGCAATGGCTGGCTGGGCCAGTCCTTGCTGGCTGCTGCGGGCTAATGCGCTTTCCCTGCCAAACTGAAAGCCGGTGCGTGCGCCGGCTTTTTTGCGCCTTGTCACCTTGCTGCCGCAGCGGGCTGCTATGCCCGCCATGACATATTCCCCGGTCGAACAACTGATTTTGCTATATCAGTTAGAGCGATTTTGCTGTTGGATGCCCCGGCCAAACAGCCCATGATGCTGCCATGTCACGGGATGGTTTGGTCCCGCCGGGTGCAAGCGCATCACGATAGCAAAACGATTGGAGACATGTGTGATTAGTGGCAAGACAACGCTGATTGCCCATCTGGGTTATCCCACCGAGAGCTTCAAGGCTCCGATGATTTACAACCCCTGGTTTGACAGCAAGGGTATTGATGCCGTGGTGATGCCCATCGGCGTCAAGCCGGAAGACTATGTGGCGGCGATCGCCAGCATCCGCAAGTTCACCAATTTGCGCGGCGCACTGGTCACCATGCCGCACAAGGTCACCACCCTGGGCCTGATGGACGAAATCACCCCCACCGCCGCCATTGCCGGGGCCTGCAACGCCATTTTGCTCCGCCCGGACGGCACGCTGCTGGGCGACCAGTTTGACGGTGCCGGTTTCGTACGCGGTGTGGAGCGCAAGGGCTTTGCGCTCAAGGGCCGCAAGGTGCTGGTGTCGGGTAATGGCGGTGTCGGCTGTGCCATCGCCGCCTCGCTGGCGGCTGCCGGTGTGGCCGAAATGGCCTTGTTCGACAGCAATACCGCTTCCTCCGAAGCACTGGCAGGACGCTTGCGTCAGCATTACCCGCAGCTGATCGTCAGCGTGGGCAGCAACGACCCGGCCGGGTTCGAGCTGATCGTCAACGCCACGCCGCTGGGCATGAAGGACGATGACCCGCTGCCGTTTGACATGGACCGCGTCAGCCCGGACACCTTTGTTGGCGAAGTGGTGATGAAAAAGGAAATCACCCCGCTGCTGGCGGCGGCACAGGCCAAGGGCTGCCAGATCCAGCTGGGCACCGACATGCTGTTTGAAATGATTCCGGCTTATCTCGAGTTCTTCGGCTTTGGCAGCACCACACCGGAAGAGCTGCGTGCCGTGGCCACGCTGAACTACTGAGGGTTGGCATCATGAAGAAAATGCTGATGCTGCATGGCATCAACCACAATATGTTCGGCAAGCGCGACCCGAAGCAGTACGGCACGGTGACGCTGGCCGAAATTGACGCGCACCTGCAGGCGCTGGGCCGTGAACTGGGTGTGGAAGTGGAAAGCTTCCAGACCAATCACGAAGGGGAAATGTGCGAGCGCATCCATCAGGCCTATGCCGATGGCGTGGATGCGGTGCTGATCAACGCCGGAGCCTGGACCCACTACAGCTATGGCATTCGCGATGCGCTGGCCATTCTCACCGTGCCCATCGTCGAAATCCACATGTCCAACATCCACGCCCGTGAACCATTCCGCCACCAGTCGGTATTTGCCGACATTGCCAAGGGGCAGATCTGCGGCTTTGGCACCGAAAGCTATCTGTTGGGGCTGCGCGCGGCCATCTCGGCTATCGCGGCGCAGTAGGTTTTTCTCTGTAGCAATCCGAAACTGACTCAGTCAGTGTTTGACGGGGGAGCCTGGCTCCTCCGTTTTTTTTTGTGCGACGCGCTCAGGCCTTGGTATCCACCGTATTACCCAGATGACTGGGATTGCTGGTGGCGTATTCGTAAATGCCCACCCCCAGCGCCACGCCTGCCAGCAGCGGGTGTGCTTCGACAATGGAGGCCGCTTCGGTCACCACGGAGGAGCCTGCCTTGAGCAGGGCTCCGCCCGAAGTGCTGATGAATGAACCGACTGCGCCCAGAAACATGGTTGGACTCCTTATTGCATTTATAACAACTATCGGTGAAATCCCGGCTTGCTTGAGTCGCTTTACCTGGATTTACATGATTTGACATCGGCTTGAAAAAGGGCTGGCAAGTGCCAGCCCCGTATGATGGACCCACTCCTCTCGCTTTCGGAATAGAAAGCGAGGCGCCCTTTCAGGGAAAGGGCGGGGGGATAGGGAATAGACGGGAAGGCTGCGGAATATAGTGCATGGTCGGAAGGCCCGGCTTTGCCGGGTCCAGTGGAATCGAACCGAATAATTTTCTCGGCAGCCTGCGGCTGGCAAGGGCCAGCCGTTACTACCTGATGGCTGCGGTGAGCCACCTGCTGTATCAGAAGGCAGTGGACATGCCCACGCCCACGCTGTGCAGCGTATTGCCATTGGCCAGTACCACGGTGCTGCTGGCATTGGTGCCGGTGGTCAGCGGGCTGAAACCGAAGTTGGCATTTTGCAGTGCGCCATTGCTCAGGCGCGTGGCATAGGTGTAGAAGCTGGTGCGCTTGGTGGCGGCATAAGTGGCACCCAATACCCACTGTGTGGCCTTGTAGTCATCGGCATGGCTGGCATTGTTGAGGCTGCCCAGCTTGCTGTACGAGGCTTTCAGCGCCAGGCGCTCGCTTAGCGGCTGGCTGACACCCACCGTCCAGCCGGTCTGGTTCAGCGTCTGGCCGCCACTGGCGGATTCATAAGTCCCACGCTCCACCCCGGCACCCAGCAGCGTCCCGGTGCTGCTGAAGGTCCATTGCGCCAGCAGCTTGGCAAAGTCCACATGCTTGCCGGCTGCAGCAGTGCCGGAGTTGGTCTGCTCGTAACCGGCGGTGTCAAACTGGCGGTCCCAGCCAAAACCGGCCTTGAACGGGCCGTCACCGTATTTGACCGCCAGGCTCAGGCGGCTGCGATTGGTGTTGTTGGTTTTGGTTTCATCCACCCCGTAGGACACGCCCCCCTGCCAGCCGGACAACAAGGGCGACACATAATGGATGGAGTTTTTCAGACGGGTTTCGCCACGGCTGAACAGCTGGTAAAAGCCGGGGCCGGTTCCCCAGCTGTCGGCAATGGTGCCGGCCATCACATCAATGCCGAAGTCTGCCGTGCTACCCACCAGCGATTTGTAAACAGTGTCGTTGTAACCGGCGATCAGGCGGCCGTATTGCTCGCTGCTCATGCCGACAAAGCTGTTGCGGGTGGCCAGGGTGGCGCTCTGGCCCCAGTCGGTACTGCCGCCCTGTTCGAAGTTGCGCAGGCTGGATTCCACCTGCCAGATGGCTTTTACCCCGTTGCCCAGGTCCTCGTTGCCGCGAAAGCCGATGCGGGAATTATTGTCGGTAACGCGGGTGGTGGTGGACTTGTTGCCGCCGCTGCCGCCAGACGCACCCACCGATTCCAGCGAGGCGCTGATCACCCCGTACACGGTAACCGTGCTGTCTTGTGCATGGGCCGAAAGTGCGGTGAGTACGGCACAGGTGGCCAGGCTCAGTTTGAGTACGGATTGCTGCATGGTTTCTCCTCCATCTGTTTCAGATCGTTGTTATTGCAATGATGTTGATTGCATTGGCTAATCTAGGTCAGTAAAGAGGAGGTCGCGTTGCCATTAAGTGAACATGCGTTGCTGTGTTCTGCCATTGCTGTCATCCGGCTGGATTGAGGGTGGCGACTGGGCTAGGCTCAAAACGGTCATGTACGTGAGGGGGCCGGCGGCAGCGCCCGGTACGGTGCTGTTAAGGCAGGAAAATTACAGCAAAGCAGCATGACGCCTTGTTGATTAAATGATAGTAATTCCCGTTTGCGTGGTTTAATTCAGGAGCGAACAAGGTGAACCATACCGCTTATTGCGGCCATCCCCCGGTGGCCTTACGCTGGCAATCCCTGCTGGCCTGCTTGTGGCTGTTGTGCATTGGCTGGCTGCCGCACTTGGCGCAGGCTGCTGACTATCAGCCCTTGCCAGTGCAACCTGCGGTAATCAGCTGCGCCGCACTCGGCCAGCAGTCGCTGACCGGCGTGGCAGATGCACCAGTCAGCATCCGTGCCGCCAGTGTGGTGAGCACGCCCAAGGGTGAATTTTGCAAGGTGGAAGGCACCATCGCGCCGGCTATCGGTTTTGAAGTCGACCTGCCTCTCCAGGGCTGGACCCAACGTTATCTGCAAGGCGGTTGCGGCGGCCTGTGCGGCATGACCCGCGTGGGTATCAGCAATGCCGGGCGTTGTGGCCCCGCCTTGAATGGCGAATTCGTGGTGTCAGGCAATGACATGGGACACAAGGGGCCGATGATGGGGCCGGATCAGGCCAGTTTCGGGGCTGATCCGCAAAAACGCATCGACTTTGCCTACCGTGCCAATCACCAGACCGCGCTGGTGGCCAAGGCCTTGATCAAGGCTTTTTATGGCCAGCCGGCACGCTTCTCTTATTTTGTCGGTTGTTCCGATGGCGGTCGTGAGGCGCTGATGGAGGCTCAGCGCTATCCGGACGATTTTGACGGCGTGGCTGCTGGTGCACCCGCCGCCTTGTTCCAGCTGCAAAACTCGCTGTATCACGCCTGGAATGTGGTGGCCAATCAGCGGGCAGATGGCAGCAATATCCTGCTGCAAAACCGGTTGGGTATTCTGCACCGTGCCGTGCTGGCGCATTGCGCCGAGGGTTCCGGGGTAAAGGACGGCCTGCTGCAAGACCCGCTCAGTTGCAAGGTGGACCCGGCCTGGGCGCAGTGCCCGCCAGACGCAAAAGACAGCAGCCAGTGCCTGAGTGCCGAGGAGGTGGCGGTGGCGCGCAAACTGTATGACGGCCCGCTGGATGCGGCAGGCCGCCATCTGACCATTGGTGGTGCCTTGCCCGGCTCCGAGCTGCAATGGATGTTGCCCAATAGCGCGCAGGGCAAGTCGATGAGCCAGGACATGGCCTCACTGGCCATCTCTTACCTGATTCTGCCGCAGGTGGATCTGGGCATGGGAAATCTGCAACAGCTGCGCTTTGACGACGCCACCTTTGCCCGACTCTCCCAACTGGCCCCCTTGTATAACGCAGGCAATACCAATCTGCAGCCCTTCTTGCAGCACGGTGGCAAGCTGATTCTGTGGCACGGGCTGGCGGATACCTCGATTACGCCTGCTGTCTCGCTGGCTTATTACCAAGGGGTGCAGCAACAGCTGGGCAAAGCCACTACCGACAGTTTCATGCGCTTGTTCCTGCTGCCGGGGGTGAGCCACTGCGGCGGCGGTGATGGCTACAACCAGGTGGATGTACTCAGTCCGCTGATGGCCTGGACCGAACGGCAACAGGCACCAGCAGCGCTGATCACCGGCAAGCTGGCACAGCCAGAGCCGGATTTCATGGCCGGGCCGCCACCTGCGGGCCTGCCAGCGCAGGGCAAACCAGGCCAAGCCGCACCCACCCTGCATGTGGCACCGATGGCCAGCAGCCCGCTGGCCCAGCCCTGGGCTGCCCTGAAGGCTACGCGGCCGGTGTATCCGTGGCCCATGTTTGCTCGTTACAGTGGTGCTGGCGATGTCAACGATGCAGCCAGCTACCTGCCTGTGCGTTCTGCCCAGACCCTGCCGCTGGATTTCAACAGCCTGGCCAGCAGTCTGATCGGGCCGGACAATCAGCGTAATTATCGGGTTGATAACGGCAAGCTCACGGCCGTGCCCTGAGGCTTCAGTTGCCGGAGTCGGCCGTGCTGGCCTGCCCGGCGCTGAAAGCCTGTTGCAGGTAGCGTTCCAGCGCTGCGGCATCCAGTGGCTTCGAGTAGTAATAGCCCTGAATGGTGTCGCAGCCGTTTTCGCGCAGAAACTCCACCTGTGCGCTTTCCTCCACCCCTTCGGCGGTGATGCCCAGCATCAGGCTGCGTGCCAGCATGATGATGGCCTTGCATACGGCGGCATCCTGCGTCTGTGCCGGTGTATTGCAAATGAAGGAGCGGTCGATCTTCAGCCGGTCCACCGCCAGGTCTTTCAGTACCGCCATGGACGAGTAGCCGGTGCCAAAGTCGTCAATCGCCACTGATACACCAATACGCTTGAGGTCCTTGAGAATGCGCTTGCTGTTTTCCAGCGACTGCAACACGCTCTCGGTGATTTCCAGTTCCAGCAAGTGCGGCTGCAGGCCGCTATGTTGCAGCTCGCGGGCCACGCCTTCGAGAAAGTCCGATTCGACAAACTGCATCACCGAGACATTCACCGCCACCTTCAGCGGGTAGTGGAATTGTGCATTCCAGCGCTGCGCCTCGATGCAGGCCTGTTGCAGCACCCAGCTGCCCAACTCCTGGATCAGCCCGCATTCTTCCGCCACCGGAATGAACAGGTCGGGCGGAATGTTCACCCCCTCATCCTGCCAGCGCAGCAGGGCTTCAAAGCCGATCAGGCTGGCGTCATCCACCCGGATCAAGGGCTGGTAGTGCAGGGTGAAGCTGCGCTGTTTCACTGCCTGGCGCAGGCGCTGTTCCAGCCGCAGTCGTTCGTGCACTTTTTCCGCCATCGATTCATTGAAGGTGCAGTAGCGCCGCTTGCCGGCCAGCTTGGCCTGATACATGGCGCTGTCGGCGGCACTGAGCAGTTTTTCGGCGCTGCTGCCGTGTTGCGGATACAGGGCAATGCCGATGCTGGCGGTGACCACGATATTGTCCTTGCCCGCCGGCATGGGTTGTTCCAGTTTTTCCAGCAGGCGGCTGGCCATGCTGGTGCAGTCCTGCTCGCTGCTGTGCGGGCAGATGATGAAGAACTCATCGCCGCCAAAACGCACCGGGATGTCCGCCCGGCGGATGGTCTCGCGGATGCGCTGTGCCACCACCTTGAGCAACTGGTCGCCGGTGGCATGGCCCAGGCCGTCGTTGATCAGCTTGAAGCCATCCAGGTCGATGAATACCAGTCCCATCTGGCTGCCATCCCCGGCTGCCCGCGTCAGTTCGATGGCCAGCTGTTCGTTCAGCAAGTGACGATTGCCAAGGTCGGTGAGGGCGTCATGAAACGCCATGCGGTTCAGTTCGATCTCGGCTTTCTTGATCGAGCTGACATCGGTACAGCCGATGATGTAATGGGCGGGCAGCTCCAGGTCGTAGGACACCAGGCAGATATGCTCCCAGGCGGGAAAGGTTTCGCCATTCTTGCGGCGGCACATCACCTCGCCATGCCAGCCTGCTTCGCCCAGCTGGCTCAGCCCCTGGTAGAAGTCCGGCGTGTGCTTTTTGACATGCAATACCTCGTCGATGTCCTGTCCCAGGATTTCCATCAGGCTGAAGCCGGTCAGGCGCAGAAAAGCCGGGTTGGCCGACTTCACCAGCCGGTCGCTGTCCACCACCACAATGCCTTCGGCGGTGGACTGGAATACCGCACCGGCCTGTTGCAACAGCTGTTCGGACTTGATGCGTTCGGTAATGTCACGCAGCACGCCAATCTGCTTGGCGCTTTCCTGCCATTGCGGCTCGTATTCCTGCACCGACATTTCCACCCATACCGAATCGCCATCATCCGGGGTGATGGTGGTGATCATGTCCACTCGGCCACGGTCTTTCAGCAGCTGGTTCAGCCGGCTTTGATCGGCATGTTCCAGCAGGCGCAGGAAGGGCGGCACTTTTTCCTGGCGCGGTGCCATGTCCAGGCCGGTAATCTTGCCGAAGTAGCCCTGGCCGGTGAACAGTGATTGTTGCTGGTCCCATTCCCAGATTCCCAGCTGGGCGGTTTCAACTGCCAGCATCAGCAGTCTTTGCTGTTTGTGGACTTCTATTTCGGCCATGCGGCAGGCCAGCGCCATGCGGATGGTGGCATTAAGCTCGCGCAGTTCGAAGGGCTTGAGCAGATAGCCGTAGGGCGCACTTTTTTCTGCCTGTTGCAGGATGTTTTCCTCGGCAAAGGCAGTCAGGTAGATCACCGGGATGTCCAGCGTCTGGCGGATGATGAGCGCGGCTTCGGTACCCGGCATGCTTCCTTCCAGATGAATGTCCATCAGGATGAGGTCGGGCTTGAGCTCCCCGGCACGTGCGATGGCTTCCTCACCGGACGCGCAACTGGCGACCACATCAAAACCCAGGCTTTGCAGCGCCATTTTCAGGTCCAGCGCGACAATGCGTTCGTCTTCGACAATCTGGATGCGGTAAGCCATGCCTTTACTCCCGGATAAGGTCTGGAATGGTCAAGGTGAAACAGCAGCCTTGATCCGGTGCGGTTTCCAGCGTCAGTGTTGCCTTCAACTGATCGGTCAGCATGGGCAATAACTGAAAGCCAAGTGTGTCGGCATGCCCCAGCGACACGCCCGGCGGGCAGCCACGCCCGTTGTCACGAATCTGCAGCTGTACCTGCTGTTCGGTATTCATGTGGATTTTTACCTGGCCGGGCTGGCCTGGTGTGAAGGCGTGCTTGCAGGCATTCACCACGATTTCATTCAGGATCAAGCCAAAGGGAATGCTGTTTTGCAGCTCCAGAAAGGCCTCGGGACCGGTGCGCTCGAACACGAAGGCAATATGGCTGCCGTAGCCGGTGCTGACGTCGCGCAGCAGATGGGTGAGCCTTTCTATGTAGACCGACATCGGAATCCGGGAAAAATCATTGCGCTCGTACAAGAGCTGGTGAATCAGCGCCATCGAGCGCACATGGTTCTGGCTGTCCAGCAAGGCCTTGTTGGCATCCGGGGTGGCGGTGCGTGCTTGCAGGTTCAGCAGGCTGGAAATCACCTGCAGATTATTCTTCACCCGGTGATGCACTTCGCCCAGCAGCACGGTTTTTTCCTGCAAGGCCTTTTCCAGTTCCAGCTTGGCATAGTAACGCTCGGAAACGTCGGAAATGCAGGCCAGCGTCAGTACTTCATCACCCACCCGCATCGGGTTCAGGCCGATTTCACAGGGAAACTGCGAGCCGTCGCGCCGCTGGGCAAACAGGGGTTTGCGATTGGCCATGCCCCGCGCCATTGGTGCGGTAAAGAACTGCGTGACATAGCTGTTGTGAGTGGCGCGAAAATCATCCGGCAGCAGGCTGGACAGTTGTTCCCCCACCAGCTCGCGCCGGCTGTAACCGAACAGCTGCTCCATGCGGGTGTTGATCAGGCGGATGATGCCGTGCTGGTCCACCATCATCAGTCCGTCCGGCGTGGATTCCACCACCTCACGGAAATAGGTTTCACTGATTTGCAGCGCCACTTCGTTTTGCTTGCGCGCGGTGATGTCGATGCCGGAGGCAATCAGGTTGCTGATGACACCGCTTTCATCCTGCAAGGGGCGCAGCATGAAGTCGATGACCATGCGGCTGTCGTTTTTCATGCGCACTACCACGTCGTAGCGTACGGTTTCGCCTCCGGCAGCACGGGCAATGGCCTGTTGCAGCTCGCTTTGCACCAGCGGGTCGTGGTTCCACCAGTAACACTCCCAGAACAGTTTGCCCTGTACGTCGGCCAGTTCCAGCCCGGCCTGTTCCAGTGGCGCACGGTTGGCTTCCTCCAGTACGCCATCTGTACTCAGTACCCCGACAAAGGTGAACAAGGCATCCAGCACCTTGCGGATGCGTTCGTTGCTGGCACGGATGGCCAGTTCGGCCCGCTTTTTCAGCGAGACATCCTCCACCATGGCGATGATGCCGCAAGGCTCGCCCTGCTTGTCAAAGCGCGGGTGGTAGCTGGCATTCCAGTAGGTGATGCAGCCCGAACCGGGGGGGATTTCGGCGCTGGCTTCGAAATTGCACTCGGCAAGGCCGCTGGCCATTACCGTGCGCATGATGTCTTCCAGCCCGGGGCCGACATCGGGTAACACATCACGCGGGGTGCGGCCGATATGCTCTTCCGGGCTCAGGCCATTGGAGTCGGCCAGCTGGCGGTTGATGTGGACATAGCGCAGCTGGCTGTCCAGCACCGCAATGCCGATGGGAGAGGTTTGCAGTAAATCCGCGAGCAGTTTTTCCATACGTCGGGTCCGCCCTGCCTGGGGTTGCGAGCAATTATCCATTATGGGTAACGAAAATGCGTATTGAAAGTAATAACTCGCAAAGCCAGACCACCTTGCTGTGGCGCAGCATCGCAAAGGCCGCTGCGGGAGCTGTCATGGCAAGCAGGGCGTGAGATGGAGCAGGGCAGGAATGCCACTGTGCAAGCGACCAGTTTGTCTGGTGACATGTAAATTTTGTTGGTGAGCTTATTTATGCATTTGCGACATGATTAATCATTTGGCTGATATTAATTGTTTGTTTGTTGCGAATTGGTATTCGAATAACCGAATAAATACCGTTTTTGTTGTTCGGGTTTCCGAATTGCAAATTTTCCCTTGTTTTAAAGGGGATTCCCTTTATTGCGACAGTGAAATGAAGGGTTTAGCATTGTCCCGTAGTCAGATCAAAGAATAAGCAATCCGCGTTTGTCAGAATAAGCGTCAGGATTGGATATTCGATAAATATGTGAAACCAACGGGAATAAAAATCGTGTCAGAAAATCAGAGTGACAAAAAGCTGCAGCGCGGGCTTGAGGCACGACATATCGAACTGATTGCCCTTGGCGGGACAATCGGTGTCGGTCTGTTCATGGGCTCGGCCAGCACGCTGAAATGGACGGGGCCTTCGGTCTTGCTGGCGTATGCCATTGCCGGGGTCTTCATTTTCTTTATCATGCGCACCATGGGCGAGATGCTGCACACCGAGCCGGTGGCAGGCTCCTTTGCCCATTACGCTTACAAATACCTCAGCCCCTACTGGGGCTACCTCACCGCCTGGGCTTACTGGCTGATGTGGATTGCCGTGGGCATTTCGGAAATCACCGCGGCCGGGGTGTATGTGCAGTACTGGTTTCCTACCGTGCCGCAGTGGGTGCCGGCCATTGCCTTTGTCGCCATCCTGGCAGCCTCCAACCTGCTGGCGGTGCGTCTGTACGGCGAGTTCGAGTTCTGGTTTGGCCTGATCAAGATCTCCACCATCGTGGTGATGATTCTGGTGGGCCTGAAGCTGATCCTGGTGGGTGGTGGCGACATGCCGGCAGTCGGCTTTGGCAACCTTACCGCGCATGACGGCTTCTTTGCCGGTGGCGCCAAGGGCTTTTTATTTGCGCTCTGTCTGGTGGTGGCCGCTTATCAGGGGGTAGAGCTGGTTGGCATTACCGCGGGTGAAGCCAAGGACCCGCAAGTCACCCTCAAGCGCGCCATCAACAACATCATCTGGCGCATCCTGATTTTCTATGTCGGTGCCATCTTCGTCATTGTTGCCATTTACCCGTGGAACCAGATCGGTACCAGCGGCAGCCCCTTCGTGCTGACCTTTGCCAAGGTGGGCATTGCCGCCGCCGCGGGTGTCATCAACTTCGTGGTGCTGACCGCAGCGCTGTCCGGCTGCAATAGCGGCATCTACAGCTGTGGCCGCATGCTGTATACCCTGGCGCAGAACAAGCAGCTGCCGTCCTTCCTGGGCAAGGTGTCCAAGGGCGGGGTGCCGGTCAACGCCATCTGGGTGACCATTGCCTGCATCGGCCTGGGTTCCGCACTCAACTACATCATTCCGAATCCGGAACGTGTATTCGTGTACGTATACAGCGCCAGTGTATTGCCGGGCATGGTGCCCTGGTTTGTGGTGCTGGTATGCCAGGCGCGCTTCCGCCTGGCGCACAGCGAAAAAATGCACAGCCACCCGTTCAAGTCCATCCTGTTCCCCTTCACCAACTGGCTGACCATTGCCTTCCTGGTGTGCGTGCTGTTCGGCATGCTGGTGAACCCGGATACCCGCGTATCGCTGTTTGTCGGTACCGGCCTGCTGTTGGCAGTGTCGGTGGTGTACAAGATGTTCAATCTCGGCCGTCATCACCAGCCTGTATTGGCGACGGTGAAGCGTGACTAAGTGATTCAGGGGGGCGCGTGCTCCCCCGGAATGCAAAAAGGGCGTGCCATCTGGCACGCCCTTTTCGTTTGCCGGACGGGCTAGGCAAACAAGGCCGTGCTGGGGAGGATCTGCGCACCCAACTGGCGGATTTCCGCGACAAAGCCCTCTGCCTGTGCCTCGAATCCCGGCACGGGACTGCTGCAGTCGGACAGCAGCACCAGCTTGCGGGCAAAGTCGGCCCCCAGGTGGCGCAGCAGGCTGCGTACCGAACTGGCCACACAGTGGGACAGTGCCTCGCCGGCCACGATAACCCGCTGTGCTGCCACCAGTGCAGCCACTTGTTGCGGCTGGAAGCGGGTATCCGGGTCATCTGCCAGTGGCAGGTCGGCTTCGAAGGCCGAGAAATGCTCGGTCAGCGGGTTCAGTCCCTTGAACAGGTACTGCACCGGGCGCAGGCGCTGGCATTCCCATTGCTGTAGTGCCTGGTTGAGGCCGTCGTGAATATTGTGTCCCCAACTGCCAGTAAGGCAGTGCGGCGGCCATACAAACAGCGTGCAGTGCTGCAGGTAATGACGCACGGCAGGTAGCAGGGTAGGGTCGGCCGGAAGCCAGCGTCCGGCATCCACGTCGGTCAGGGTGATGGGGCAGAGCAAGGGCTGTTCTCCAGCCGGGCCGCGCCAGAAAGCCGGGTGAGCGATGTCATAGCGATGGTGGCTGTCCAGGGTGACGGTGATGGCATCCAGTACCGGGCCATGCTGTTCAATCAGCCTGGCAAGCCGGTCCATGTCGCGGCAGGCGCCCGTGACCGGCAAGGCGGAGGCGGGCAGGTCACAAAAGTCGTTTTGCGGATCAATGATCAGGAGATGCTGGCTCATGGTGCTGGTTCCGGATGACAGGCCGCCATTTTGCAAGCAGCGGACTGGTTTGGGTAGTCAGCTCAGCATTTCTATGCACGGTGTTGTCAGTGCCGCTTCGCCTTTGTGTACGGGATATCAGTTATTTCCATAAGCATTTTTTCTGATAACAAGTTCGTTTTTTCTTGCTTATGGATATAAAACAGCTCTGCTAAGGTGCAGTCCATTGCCATGACGCACTGCGGAAAACCCACCCATGACCGTTCTCGCCATTCTCGGCAGCCCCAGTAAAACCTCGCGCACTGCGCGCCTGATCGAGCGCAGCCGTGTTGCGCTGACTGCACTGGATATCGAGCTGCAAACCATCAGCATTCACGACTTTCCGGCCGATGCACTATTGCACGGCCAGTTTTCCCATCCGCAAATCCAGGACTTCCAGCAGCGCATCAGTGCGGCCAGTGGCCTGATCATTGCCACGCCGGTGTACAAGGCGGCTTATGCCGGTGCGCTAAAAGTGCTGCTGGACCTGATTCCGGAAGGCGGTCTTGCCGGCAAGCCGGTGCTGCCGCTGGTAAGCGGCGGTAGCCCCGGTCATCTGCTGGCAGTGGATTATTCCATCAAGCCGGTGCTGGCCGCGCTCAAGGCCAGCGCCATTCACCAGGGCGTGTATGCGGTGGAATCGCAAATCGGTGCCAATGCCAATGGCGAGGCCGAACTGGCCGAAGAGCTGGAACAGCGCCTGCAAACCGCCGTGAATGAGTTTGCCGCCCTGCTGGGGGTGAATGCACCGGCCCCGCATGCCCCGCGCTATGCCAACGATTTCATTTCCCGGCTGATCAGCCTGTAATTCCGGACTTCATCATGACTCTATCCCTCCTGAAAAAAGCGCTGGGTCTCGCCATGCTGGCGAGCTGGTCGCTGGCAGCCCACGCGCTGGACCTGAATGTCGGCTATCAGAAAAGTGCCATCAATCTGGTGTCACTCAAGGCGCAAGGCACGCTGGAAAAGCAGCTGGCTCCGCTGGGCGTGACGGTGAAATGGTATGAATTCCAGGCCGGCCCACCGATTCTGGAAGCCATGAATGCCGGCAGTGTCAGCATTGGCATGACCGGTGATTCCCCGCCGGTATTTGCCCAGGCTGCCGGGGCCAATATCGTGTACATCGGCCAGGAACCGTCCAAGCCGGAATCCTCCGCCATCCTGCTGCCCGCCAACTCGCCCATCAAGAAACTGGCCGACCTCAAGGGCAAGCGCGTGGCCTTTACCAAGGGCTCCAGTGCGCACTACCTGACGGTGGCAGCACTGAAAAAGGCCGGGCTGCAGTACAGCGACATCACCCCTGTTTACCTGACGCCGTCCGAGGCGCGTGCCGCCTTCGAGCGTGGCAGCGTGGATGCCTGGAGCATCTGGGACCCGTACTACGCCGCGGCCACCCGCGCCGGTGGTGTGCGCGTGCTGTCCACCGGCAAGGGGCTGAGCGCCAACAACACCTTCTATCTGGCGGCACGTGACTTTGCCCAGGCCAACCCCAAGGTGATTGCCATCGTGTTCAAGGCGTTGACCGACAACAACAAACAGCTGCGTGGCGATGTGCAGCAAGTAGCCAAAACCCTGTCCGGCTACACCGGGCTGGAAGCGGAAACCTATGCCGCCATGCTCAGCCGTCACCCGGACTACAGCGTCAGCTATGTCAACGCCAAAACCATCCAGCAGCAACAGCAAGTGGCCGATACCTTCCACGCACTGGGCCTGATTCCCAAGGCCATCAAGGTGCAGGACGCGGTGTGGAAGCCCTGAGCGCAATTCAAGAACAAGCAAAGAACAAGACAGGAAGAATGGACATGCAGATTTTCTGGTTTTTCCCCACCCATGGTGATGGTCGTTATCTGGGCAGCCCGGAAGGTGCGCGCACCGTGGATCTGGACTACCTCACCCAGATTGCCCGCGCGGCCGACAGCCTGGGTTTTGATGGCGCGCTGATTCCCACCGGCCGTTCGTGCGAAGACCCGTGGGTGACTGCTGCCACGCTGATTCCGGCCACCCGCAAGCTGAAATTCCTGGTGGCAGTGCGCCCCGGCATCATGTCGCCCACGGTGGCGGCACGCATGGCCTCCAGCTTTGACCGCCTGTCGCAAGGCCGCCTGCTGGTGAATGTGGTGGCCGGGGGCGACCCGGTGGAGCTGGCTGGCGATGGCAGCTGGCTCAGTCACGACGAGCGCTACGAAGCCGCCAGCGAATTCCTGCATATCTGGAAGGGTGTGCTGGCCGGTGACAAGGTGAATCTGGACGGCAAGCACATCAAGGTGAGCGATGCCCAGTTGCTGTATCCGCCGGTGAGCAAGCCTTATCCGCCACTGTACTTTGGCGGCTCGTCCGATGCCGCGCATGATCTGGCGGCCGAGCATGTGGATGTCTACCTCAGCTGGGGCGAGCCGCCAGCGGAAGTGGCCAAGAAGATTGCCGATGTGCGGGCGCGGGCCGCAAAACTGGGCCGCACGGTGCGCTTTGGCATCCGTCTGCACATCATCGTGCGCGAAACCAATGAGGAAGCCTGGGCCGCGGCCGACCGGCTGATCAGCCGTCTGGATGACACCACCATTGCCAATGCGCAGAAAACGCTGGCACGTGCCGACTCGGAAGGCCAGCGCCGCATGGCTGCGCTGCATGGCGGTAGCCGCGACAAGCTGGAAATCTCGCCCAATCTGTGGGCTGGCATCGGTCTGGTGCGCGGCGGTGCAGGCACGGCGCTAGTGGGTGATGGCCCCACGGTGGCGGCACGCATGCAGGAATACGCCGAGCTGGGCATCGAAACCTTTGTGTTCTCCGGCTACCCGCATCTGGACGAAGCTTACCGCGTGGCCGAGCTACTGTTCCCGCATCTGCCGGACCGTCTCAAGGCCAGTATCGGCCAGCAACCGGCAGGCGAGGTGATGGCCAACCAGCTGTTGCCCAATGAAATCCGCCAGGCGGCGGCCTCCTGAGGAGCATGGCCATGTCACGTTCACATGCATTGGCACAAGGCCTGTGGCAGCGTTTGCTGCCCTGGCTGGTGCCCATCCTGTTGCTGCTGTTCTGGCAGCTGGCCTCGGTGGCCGGCTGGCTGAACCACCGGGTTTTGCCCGCACCCACCGAAGTGCTGGTGGCCTTCTGGCAATTGCTGAGCAGTGGCGACCTGTTCCGTCATCTGGCGGTCAGTTTTGCCCGCGTGGCCAGCGGTTTTGTCATCGGTGCCGGCCTTGGTCTGGCATTCGGCCTGCTGGCCGGGGTATCCCGGCTGGGCGAGGCATTGTTTGATACCACCTTGCAGATGCTGCGTAACATTCCGCCGCTGGCCATCCTGCCCTTGGTGATCCTGTGGTTCGGCATTGATGAATCCGCCAAGGTGTTCCTGGTGGCCTTCGGTGTGCTATTCCCGGTGTACCTGAACACTTATCACGGCATTCGCTCGCTGAACCCGCAGCTGCTGGAAATGGCGCGCAGCTATGGCCTCAGCGGTAATGCCCTGTTCCGTCAGGTGGTGCTGCCCGGTGCCTTGCCATCGATTCTGGTGGGCATACGCTACGCACTGGGCATTGCCTGGATCATCCTGATCGTGGCGGAAACCCTGTCTGCCACCAGCGGCATCGGTTATCTGGCGTCCAATGCGCGGGAATTCCTGCAAACCGACATCGTGGTGCTGTCCATCCTGCTGTATGCCGCACTGGGTAAGGTGGTGGATGTGGCCGCCCGCGCACTGGAAAAGCGCTGGTTGCGCTGGCATCCGTCCTATTTCAAGGCCGCCTGAGGAGAACATGATGAAACTGGATGATCTCAAGACGGCCAGCCCCATCGTGCTGCAAGGCCTTATCCGCCGCTTTGGCGAGCGCGTGGTGCTGGACGCGCTGGACCTGCACATTCCGCAAGGTCAATTCCTGGCCATTGTCGGCCGCTCCGGTTGCGGCAAGAGCACCTTGCTGCGTTTGCTGGCCGGGCTGGATCAGGCCGATGGCGGCCTGTTGCAGCAGCCGGCCGGGCAAAGCGTGCGGGTGATGTTCCAGGAAGCCCGCCTGCTGCCGTGGAAGAGCGTGCTGGACAATGTGGCACTGGGTTTGCCAGCCAGCCGACGTGGCGAAGCTGAGCAAGCCTTGGCCGAAGTAGGGCTGGCTGATCGGGCGCAGGAATGGCCGGCCCGGTTATCCGGCGGTCAGCGTCAGCGGGTGGCCCTGGCGCGGGCGCTGGTGCATCAGCCCTCGCTGCTGTTGCTGGACGAGCCCCTGGGCGCGCTGGATGCGCTCACCCGGCTGGAAATGCAGGGCCTGATCGAGCGCTTGTGGCAGCAGCATGGCTGCACCACGGTGCTGGTAACGCATGATGTCAGCGAAGCCGTGACCCTGGCCGACCGCGTGGTGTTGCTGGAAGAGGGCCGGGTGGCGCTGGATTTGCCGGTGGAGCTGCCACGTAGCCGCGACCCGGCCGATAGCCGCTTTGTCGCGCTGGAGCAGCACATCCTGCAACGCGTGCTGCAAGGGCCTTCCTTCAATGCGCCGCTTATCAATGAAACACCGCTCGCGTCGCTGCATTTCTCGCAGCTGCACTGGGCCTTGTAACCCCATTACATAGAAAGCAGATCATGAGCATTCAATCCATTAATGTCCGCAACCAGTTCAAGGGCGTGATCAAGGAAATCATCGAAGGACCGGTCTTGTCCGAAGTGGATGTGGAAACCGCCTCCGGTATTGTTACCTCGGTGATTACCACCCGTTCGGTGCGCGAATTGCAGTTGAAAGTAGGTTCGCCGGTGGTGGCCTTCGTCAAATCCACTGAAGTGTCGATCGCCACGCTGGCCTGAACTGACACCTGTCTTCCGCCGCAAGCTGGCTGCGCGCTGGCGTGCGGCGGAGGATGAGTGCATGCAGTTTTCTGTATCCAATATTCTTCAAAACGATATACAACGAAATTTTTATTATTTTTGGTTTGTGCTTGCAGCCGCTAGACTTGCCACTCCTGACGGGTTATCCCCCGTCGCTCACCCGCTTTCTGCCCGATCAGGGCAGGGGATAGAACGCAGACGGTATGATAGAAGTACGCAATCTCAGCAAGCATTTCAGCCATGAAGGCCGCCGCATTGCCGCACTGGACGATGTCAGCCTGCAAGTGGCTGCCGGAGAAATCTACGGCATCATCGGCCGCTCGGGGGCCGGTAAAAGTACCCTGATTCGTTGCCTCAACCTGCTGGAGCGTCCGGATAGCGGCACCGTGACGCTGGGCGAGCAGGAACTCACCGCCTTGCCGGAAGCCGAGCTGCAACTGCGCCGCCAGCGCATCGGCATGGTGTTCCAGCATTTCAATCTGCTGCGTTCGCGCACCGTGGGCGGCAATGTACGCTTCCCGCTGGAGCTGGCCGGTACGCTTAGCCCGGCGCAAATGGACGCGCGGGTGGACGAATTGCTGCAACTGGTGGGCCTCGCCGATCACAAGGACAAACGTCCGTCGCAATTGTCTGGCGGGCAAAAGCAGCGCGTGGGCATTGCCCGTGCGCTGGCCAATCACCCGGACCTGCTGCTGTGTGACGAAGCAACGTCAGCACTGGACCCGGAAACTACGGATTCGATTCTGGCCCTGCTGGCCGACATCAACCGTCAGCTCAATCTCACCATCGTGCTGATTACCCACGACATGCGCGTGATTCGCCAGCTGTGCGATCACGTGTCGGTGATGGATCACGGCAAGGTGGTGGAAAAGGGCAGCGTGCTGGATGTGTTCCTGCAACCGCAGCATGCCGTCACCCGCAGCCTGCTGGCCGAAACCGGTTTTGGCCAGGGCGAGCGGGTGGACGCCTGGCGTGCGCGCATTGGCGTGCCGCTGCTCAAGCTCACCTTTGTCGGTGAACCCACGCTCAGCCCGGTGCTGGACAAGGTAGGCCGCGGAACCGGCCTGCGCGTCAACCTGCTCAGCGGCACCTTGAGCGAAATCCGTGACACCCCTTGCGGCCAGCTGCTGGTGGGCGTGGTGGCGTCTGATGTGGAACTGCCGGCCCTGCCGGAGATTTTTGCCCGCGAGGGTGTACGTTGCGAGGTGCTGGCATGAGCGGATTCGACCCAAGCCTGTTGTTGACGGTGGACTGGCCGGAAATCGGCACTGCCACCCTGGATACCCTGACCATGCTGGGCGTGTCCCTGCTGTTTACCATTGTGTTCGGCCTGCCGCTGGGCGTGCTGCTGTACATCAGCGCACCGGGCCAGCTGCGCGCCCGCCCGCGTCTGTATGCGGTGCTGTCTTTCCTGGTGAACGTGCTGCGCTCCTTGCCGTTTGTCATTTTGCTGATCGTGCTGATTCCGCTCACCCTGCTGCTGGTGGGTACCTCCATCGGCGTGGCCGGTGCCATCGTGCCGCTGGTGGTGGGGGCCATTCCCTTCTTTGGCCGCCTGGTGGAAAACGTGCTGCGCGAAATCGACCGCGGCGTGATTGAAGCCAGCCAGTCCATGGGGGCCAAACTGCCGCAGATCGTGTTCAAGGTACTGCTGCCCGAAGCCATGCCCGGTCTGATTGGCGCGGCCACCGTTACCGCCGTGGCGCTGGTGGGTTATACCGCCATGTCCGGTGTGATCGGCGGCGGTGGCCTGGGCGATCTGGCCATCCGCTACGGCTATCAGCGCTTCCAGACCGAGGTGATGATCGTCACCGTGGCCCTGCTGCTGGTGCTGGTGCAAGCCCTGCAAACTGCGGGCGATGCCCTGGTGCGTCGCTGTCGCTTTGGCTGAGTCAGCCGCCAGCACATTACTGCATTCCCTTTGTTGTGAATCCCTGTGCAGCCGGACCTGACCGGCTGTATGGACCCCCTTTGCCCATTGATCTGGAGAAAATAACGATGAAACGCGTTTCCAAACTGTTTGCTGCACTGAGCCTGAGCGTGGCCGCACTGGCCGTACACGCCGAAAATGTAAAACTGGTTGTTGCTGCTTCCCCGGTACCGCATGCTGAAATCCTGGAAGCCCTGAAGCCTACCCTGGCCAAGCAAGGTGTGGATTTGCAAGTAAAGGTGTTCAACGACTACGTGCTGCCTAACACCCAGGTAGAAGAAAAGCAGCTGGATGCCAACTTCTTCCAGCACATTCCGTATCTGGACAAGTTCAACAAGGATCGTGGCACCCATCTGGTGGTGGCTTCCAAGCCGGTGCACATCGAGCCGTTTGCTGCTTACTCCAGCAAGTACAAGAAAGTGGCTGACCTGCCGCAGGGCGCTACCGTGGCCATCCCGAATGACCCGACCAATGCCGGCCGTGCCCTGCTGCTGCTGGATCAGGGCGGTGTGATCAAGCTGAAGGACCGCAAGAACATCTACCCGACCACCAAGGACATCGTGTCCAACCCGAAGAACATCAAGATCAAGGAACTGGAAGCCGCTACCCTGCCGCGCGTGCTGAACCAGGTTGATATCGCCCTGATCAACGCCAACTACGCGCTGGAAGCCAAGCTGAACCCGAAGAAGGATGGCCTGTTCACCGAAACCACCTCGCCGTATGCCAACCTGCTGGTAGCCCGTCCGGACAACAAGGACAGCGCCGCCATCAAGAAGCTGGCTGCTGCGCTGAACAGCCCGGAAGCCAAGAAGTTCATCGAAACCAAGTACCAGGGCGCAGTGATTCCGGCTTTCTGATCCGAACTTGATACGCACTGCTGACTGAAAACGGGATGGCAAACGCCATCCCGTTTTGTATTTGCACGGCTTTCTATTACGCTTTCTGATGCTTTTTTAAGTACATGCAAGCTATTGATAAGCGTATTCATTTTGCTATGCCAGAAAATTCCATAAGAACGGCATGGTTATCTATTTTCTTCATAATCACTGCAGTTTTTCTTGCTTAGTCGGCAGCACGCTGCCGCGTATATTGGTCTGCAAGCCAGATGGCACCAGTCAGGGAGACCAACATGACGCAACTGCACACCAACACCACCTCCAGCATCACCCCGAATACCAACCAGGCCGGACCTAGCGGCCATCAACTCAGTGCCACCGACGCAGTCAGTGCCAGCGAAGAACTGCTGGAAATTGCCCGCCTGCGTGCGGCAGACAGCGGCCTTGCCTATACCGGCGCACTCTACCCGCTGGAAGCCTGGTCGCTGGTGGAGGCCGGTGTGGCCACGCTGGTGGATGTGCGTACCGCAGAAGAGCGCAAATTCGTCGGCCAGGTACCAGGCTCGCTGCATGTGGCCTGGCAGACCGGTACGGCGCTGATCAAGAATCCGCGTTTCCTGCGCGAGCTGGAAAACAAGACCGGCGGCAAGGACAGCATCGTGGTGCTGCTGTGCCGCAGTGGCAAGCGTTCCGCCGCCGCGGCCGAGGCAGCTGCCAAGGCCGGCTTTACCCAGGTGTACAACGTGCTGGAAGGTTTCGAGGGCGATCTGGACAGCCAGAACCAGCGCGGTGATGTGGGTGGCTGGCGCTACTGGAACCTGCCCTGGCAGCAAGACTGAAACCCGGCCCAGGCCCGACTGACGATAGAGCGAGTGAAGCCATGAATGATCTGGTCCGCCCCTTTGGTCCCTCCCAGCCGGTGGTACACGACTGGCATCTGGACAGTGTAGTCAGCGCCCTGCATGCGGCGCGTGCCGACTGGCGGCAAAGCCAGGGCCGCTTGCGGGATTTTTCCACCAGAGAATTTCCGTCTCGCGCCGCCTTGCGCGATATCGTCGCCACGCTGGCTGCCGCGCTGTTCCCGATGCGGCTGGGTCCACCGGGGCTACGCGACAGCAGCGAAGACTTTTTTGTCGGCCATAGCCTCGCGGTGGCGCTGGATGCGCTGGCAGCGCAAGTGGTGCTGGAGCTGCGCTACAGCGCCCGCCTGAACGGGATGACGGCAGAGGACAGTGAGGCGCAGGCGGTGGCCATCATCCAGCAGTTTGCTGCTGCCTTGCCCGACCAGCGCCGCCTGCTGGATGCCGACATCACTGCCGCCTGGCAGGGCGACCCGGCAGCGCGCAGTGTGGATGAAGTCCTGTTGTGCTACCCCGGCATCAACGCCATTCTGCATCACCGTCTGGCGCACCTGCTGTATCGCGCAGGTTTGCCCCTTATTGCCCGCATCATCGCCGAAATCGCCCATGGTGAAACCGGTATCGACATTCACCCCGGCGCGCAGATCGGTGCCGGCTTTTTCATCGATCACGGCACTGGCGTGGTGATAGGCGAAACCGCTGTCATCGGTGAGCGGGTGCGGCTGTATCAGGCGGTCACCCTGGGTGCCAAGCGCTTCGAACAGGGCGAGGATGGCAGCCTGCTCAAGGGCCAGCCGCGCCATCCAATTGTGGAAGACGATGTGGTGATTTACGCCGGGGCCACCGTGCTCGGGCGCATCACCATCGGGCGTGGTTCCAGCATAGGCGGCAATGTCTGGCTCACCCGCAGTGTGCCGCCGGGCAGTCAGATTACCCAGGCCAGCTTGCAAGGCTGATTCAGGCCCTCTCTTTTACTCATTTAAGACAATTCCGATGAATTACCCCACCGCGCTACGGCATGCTGCCGGGCTGGGCGGAGTATTGCCTGCAGGTTGCCGGCAAGGGGTTTGTGCAGCCTGCAGATTGTTTTTTTAACCACCTTATGGAGCAGACATGTCTCAACATCAGGACGTCAAACAGGCACTGGGCGACAACGCAGCGCGCCAGCTAGCCAATGCCACCAAAACCGTACCGCAGTTGTCCACCATCAGCCCGCGCTGGCTGGTGCACCTGCTGCAATGGTCGCCGGTAGAAGCGGGCATTTTCCGTCTGAACCGGGTGAAAAATGCCGCTGGCGTGCAGGTGGCCTGCTCGCAGCGCGATGAATCCGAACTGCCGCAAACCTTTGTCGATTACGAAGAACAGCCGCGCGAACTGTTCCTCAATGCGGTGACCACCGTGCTGGACGTGCACACCCGTGTGTCCGACCTGTACAGCAGCCCGCACGACCAGATCAAGGAACAGCTGCGCCTGACCATTGAAACCATCAAGGAGCGTCAGGAATCCGAGCTGATCAACAACCCGGAATACGGCTTGCTGGCCAATGTGGACGAAACCCAGCGCATCTCCACCCTGACCGGCGCACCGACCCCGGACGATCTGGACGAGCTGTTGACCAAGGTATGGAAAGAACCGGGCTTCTTCCTCGCCCACCCGCTGGCCATTGCCGCCTTCGGTCGCGAATGCACCCGTCGTGGCGTGCCGCCGCCGACTGTAAGCCTGTTCGGTTCGCAGTTCATCACCTGGCGCGGTGTACCCATCATCCCGTCGGACAAGCTGCCGATCGACGAAGACGGCAAGACCAAGATCCTGCTGCTGCGCGTGGGTGAAAAGCGTCAGGGCGTCATCGGCCTGTACCAGCCGGGTGTGGCTGGCGAACAGAGCCCGGGCCTGTCGGTGCGCTTCATGGGCATCAACCGCAACGCCATCGCGTCCTACCTGATTTCGCTGTATTGCTCGCTGGCCGTGCTGACCGAAGATGCGCTGGCCGTGCTCGAAGACGTGGAGATTGGCAAGTACCATGACTACCCAGATACCTACAAGTAAGCCTTCCGGCCTGCCAGACGGCCTGCCGGATGTCGCCCAGCTGGCGAATCTGGCCAATGCCTTCTTCAGCGCCTTGCCGGGTCAGGTGCCGGGCAGTGCGCCAGCGGCGTCCAATGGGCTGAATCTGGATGTCGCCGGTCCGCAGCTGTCGCCACAACCGGCCGCTGCCGCCGCGCATACGCCGGAACCGGCTGCGCTGGATGGCTTTGGCCGTAGTGGCCCGCATGCCTATGCTGTCCCGGAGGGCTATGGAGCGGTCATTCCGCAACTGGCCGCAGCCCAGCCTTCGGCCCCGTCCTTTGCCGGAGCAGCCGTGCCGTCTTCGCCGTATTACTTTATCGGTGAGTCCTCGGCTTATCCCTCCGCAGCACCGGATGTGGCGGTGGATGACCGGGTAACGGCACAGTCCTTTGGCCTGCCGGGGGCGGATGAGCTGCGCGCCTTGCTGGCCGGTGACAGTCGCCAGCCGGTGGCAGCGGCACCGGCGCAGGGTAATAGCCATGGCTATTACTTTGTCGAAGAGTGGCCGCAGCATGGCAAGGCGCCGGATTTCGACCGCAAGGTGGCCAGTCGCGGCCATGGCTTCGATGTAAATGCCGTGCGACGTGACTTCCCTATCCTGGCCGAACGGGTGAACGGCAAGCCGTTGATCTGGCTGGATAACGCCGCCACCACGCACAAGCCGCAAGCGGTAATCGACCGGCTGGCCTATTTCTACCAGCACGAAAACTCCAACATCCACCGTGCCGCGCATGAGCTGGCAGCGCGGGCGACGGATGCCTACGAAGCGGCCCGTAACAAGGTGGCGCGTTTCATCGGCTCTCCCAGCCCGGATCAGGTGATTTTCGTGCGCGGTGCCACCGAGGCCATCAATCTGGTGGCCAATACCTGGGGGCGCCAGAATATCGGCGCTGGCGATGAAATCGTGGTGTCGCAGCTGGAGCACCACGCCAACATCGTGCCCTGGCAGATGCTGGCAGCAGCCAGCGGAGCCAAAATCCGGGTGATTCCGGTGGATGACAGCGGCCAGATCCTGCTCGACGAATACCGCAAGCTGCTGAACAGCCGCACCAGACTGGTGGCCATCACCCAGGTATCCAATGCGCTGGGCACGGTGACGCCGGTGCAGGAAATCGTGGCGCTGGCGCATGCCGCCGGGGCGCGGGTGCTGGTGGACGGGGCGCAGTCGGTCTCGCACATGCGGGTGAACGTGCAGGCGCTGGATGCAGACTTCTTTGTGTTCTCCGGGCACAAGGTGTTTGCACCCACCGGCATTGGCGTGGTGTACGGCAAGAAGGAATTGCTGGACAGCATGCCGCCGTGGCAAGGGGGTGGCAACATGATTGCCGATGTCACCTTCGAGAAAACGCTGTATCAGCCGGCACCCAACAAGTTCGAGGCGGGCACTGGCAATATCGCGGACGCGGTGGGCCTGGGCGCAGCCATCGACTATGTCGAGCGTATCGGGCTGGAAGCCATTGCCCACTACGAGCACGACCTGCTGGTGTATGCCACCCACGGCCTGCAATCGGTACCGGGTTTGCGCCTGGTCGGCACGGCAGCCAACAAGGCCAGCGTGCTGTCCTTCGTGCTGCCGGGTTATCGCACCGAGGAAGTGGGCAAGGCGCTGAATCAGGAAGGCATTGCGGTGCGCTCCGGCCACCACTGCGCCCAACCGATTCTGCGGCGCTTCGGGCTGGAAGCCACGGTACGGCCTTCGCTGGCTTTCTATAACACCTGCGAGGAAGTCGATACCCTGGTAGCGGTATTGCAGCGTCTGGCACGGCGGCATTAAGCCGTTGTCACCGGCTGATGGCTGGCCCGAAACCCCTTTCGCTTCCTGGAAAGAAAACGAGGCTCGCTGCTGCAATTGGCAGGGTAAGAGCAGGGGGGAGGGAAGGGATGGGGCGACTGCGCAATCAGTCGCTTCATCCAGCGGGCGGCTATGCCGGGTCCGTTGAAGTTGCGGCAACTCACTTTGTCAGTAGCCTGAGGGCCGGTGCATTTGCACCGGCCTTTTCTGACTGCGGCCTGCGGGCATAACATGATGCGTGTGCCTCAAGGAAAGGACTTTCATGCCTGTCATTCGATTGATGACGCTGGATGATTACCCCACCGTGCTGCAACTGATGCAGCAAACCCCTGGTATTTCCATTCGCGATGCGGATTCGGCAGAAGCCACCGCGCGTTATCTGGCGCGCAACCCCGGCCTGAGCTTTGTGGCCGAGTGCGACGGCCAGATCGTGGGCTGTGTGATGTCCGGCCACGATGGCCGGCGTGGTTATCTGCAGCATTTGCTGGTGTTGCCTGCCTACCGCCGTCAGGGGCTGGCGCGTCGTCTGGTGGATGCCTGCATTGCCGAACTGGCACGCCAGGGTATCGCCAAGACCCATCTTGATGTTTTTCGCAGCAATACGGCTGCGCAGAGTTTCTGGGACAAGCAGGGCTGGCAGCGGCGCGAGGATATCTGCCGCTATTCCTTTATTTCCAGCGGTAACAGCCAGGCCTGATTCACTGCCCGTGCGACTGCGTCTCCTTGCCCGGACTGGCGGTAAACCACATCTTGCGCTTACAATGCGGCCCTTTTTTCTTGTCCGGGGGCTGTCATCCAAATGCTTTACGCCGTGCAACGTTATGCCGCCACGCGGCCTTGGGCCAGACGTGTCGGGCAACTCTATACCCAGGCAGTGCAAGCCGAAGCCGTACAACAGGAAGGCATGGCGCTGGTGGCGCGCGAACTGGAACGCGCAGCCCAGGTGTATCCGGCTGCATCGGCACGCATTGCCACTGAACAGCGGCTGGCCGATGCCTATGGCCAGTTTTGCCGTCATGGCCGGGTCATGGCGCATCTGGATTCCGCCCTGATGCAGGCGCTGTCGCATACCCGCTTGCCAGGCAATATGCCGGATCGCCTCACCCTGCCTGCCGAAGCCTTCTTCTTGCATGCCGGTGAGCAAGGCGCTGCTTTTGTCATGCACCTGCCGGAAAGCCGTGCGGTGGCCTTGCTGCTGATTGCGACCGATTTCTCCCTGCCGGGAAGCGACTGGCTGGCACAGGACGAGCAAACCCTGGCTTTGCTGGTGAATTACCCCGGAGAACTGGCCGCACCAATGGCAACGGTGGCACCGGAATGGCATGCGCTGTTGAGCACGGTATTGGGTGGACTGGCTGTCATGACCCAGCCCAAGCTGGAAATGGTGCGTGGCTGGGAGGAATCTGCCCCGGCTGATGCGGTGGCACTGGCCAGTCATCCGACTTGCTTCAAGTCGCGCAAGAAGGGCCGCAGCCAATTGTTGCAGGCGGGTTTTCAGGAGGTCAGCTATTGCCGCATGGCAGGAGTGGCCGAGGATGGCACGGTGTATGCCAGTCAGGGCTACTGGCGACGCCAGGCGCTGAGCGACGCACAGGGCGGCTCACGCCTGGTGTGGGTGATGCCGCGCTGATCAGCGCTGCGCCAGCTGGGTGCGCAGAATCTGGCGCACCGCCGAGGTTTCGAAGGGTTTGCCCATGATGGCCGATACGCCGGCAGCTTCGGCGGCGGCCAGTTTTTCCATGTTTTCCTCGCTGGAAATCATGATGACCGGCACCGAGCTTTGCATGCTGTTGGTGCGGATGTAGCGGGTCAGCTCGCAACCGTCCATCATCGGCATGTTGTAGTCGGTCAGCACCAGGTCAAACAGCGTGCTGTCTATCAGCGGCAGGGCATCCTTGCCGCTCCAGGATTCGGTAATCTTCTCGAAACCCAGTCGTTCCAGCACGGTGCGGATATGGCGGCGTGCCATCACGCTGTCATCCACCAGCAGAATGTTCAGGTCGGCGTAGTCAATATCGCCGTCGTTGTCACTCTGGTTGACGGACAGGAAGTCCATGGTGTCGTTGATGACCTTGCGCAGCTGGGGCAGGTCGAAGGGCTTGGGCAGAATACCCATCAGCCCGGCCTGGCGCATAGGGTCTATCAACTCGGGATTCGTCTCGCTGGACACCAGAATGAAGGGGATGTCACGCAATTCCAGATGGCCGCGCATACGGAAAATCATTTCGCCCGCCGTCATGTCCGGCAGGTGAAAGGCACTCATCACCACATCAGGCTTGTACTGGCTGATGTAGTCCAGCAAGTCTGAGCCGGTCTCAAATACCTCCATGCGCGTAATGCCCAGTTCGCCCAGCGCGTTGCGAATGATCTGCGCTTGCACGGAAGAATTTTCTGCCAGAGCGACAATCAGGTGTTGGGTAGACAGCATGCGTGGTATCCGTTATCTGATAAACGTTGATTCACTATAGGCCGCTTGGCGCAACTGTCAGTATTGCCAATGAAAAAAACCTGCCGCAAGCGACAGGGTTGATTTGATTACTGTTCCTGATGGTAGCGGGTAATGCGCTCAACTTCTTCCTTGGAGCCCAGGAATACCGCCACACGTTCGTGCAAGCCTTGCGGCTGGATATCCATGATGCGCTGATAACCATTGGTGGCTGCGCCACCGGCCTGTTCGATGATGAAGGCCATCGGGTTGCCTTCATACATGATGCGCAGCTTGCCGGCCTTGCCCGGGTCGCGGGCATCTTTCGGATACATGAAAATGCCGCCGCGGGTGATGATGCGATGCACTTCGGCCACCATGGAAGCCACCCAGCGCATGTTGTAATCCTTGCCCAGCGGGCCGGTCTTGCCTGCCAGCATTTCGTCGACATAGCGTTTTACCGGGGCTTCCCAGTGACGCATATTGGACATGTTGATGGCAAATTCCTGCGTACTTTCCGGAACCTGCATGTCGGAGTGGGTCAGCACGAAGGAGCCGTGTTCGCGATCCAGCGTAAAGCCGTGTACGCCGCTGCCAAAGGTCAGCACCAGCATGGTTTGCGGGCCGTAAACGGTGTAACCGGCGGCAACCTGTTTGGTGCCCGGTTGCAAGAAGGCTTCTTCGGTCGGGTGATCAATGCCTTCCGGGCAGCGCAGAATGGAGAAAATGGTACCAACAGAGATATTGACATCGATGTTGGAAGAACCATCCAGCGGGTCGAACATCAGCAGGTATTCACCCTTCGGGTATTCGCCCGGAATGTGATAGGGCAGTTCCATTTCTTCCGATGCCATGGCGGCTAGGCTGCCGCCCCATTCATTGGCGTCCAGCAGGAAGTCGTTGGCAATCACGTCCAGTTTCTTTTGTGCCTCGCCCTGGATGTTGCCGGTGCCGGCCTCACCCAGAATGCCGGCCAATGCCCCCTTGTTCACGGAGTAGCTGATGGCTTTACAAGCGCGGCCAACGGTTTCGATCAGCAGGCGCAGTTCCGGCGGCAGGGTGCCCGCCTTGCGCTGTTGTTCGATCAGAAAGCGGGAAAGGGTGATGCGGCTCATGTCGTTCCTTGCGTGCGGTGGATGTGCAAAACAGACCTGGTTCTGGCACAGCGAATTTCATGTCAGGCGGTCATTATAACGAATATGCCTGCATCGTCATGCGCAAACAGCTATCAATAAAAGATGATTTCGTGACGAGAGCTGCCATGCGCCTGATTCTGCTACTCATCCTGTTGCTGAACTCGCTGCCTGTTGTTGCACTGTCCATCTACACGGAAGAGTGGCCGCCGATCACCTTTTCGCGGCATGGCGTGGCCGATGGCATGGCGGTGGAAGTGGTCAGGGAGATCCAGAGTCGCATCCATGACAATGGCGGTATTGATGTCGTGCCCTGGGTGCGAGGCTACCGCGAACTGGAAACCACGCCCAATGTCATGCTGTTTACCGTGGGGCGCAGCGATGCGCGCGAAAAAATCATGACGCTGGTCGGGCCGGTAGCCATTTCGCAAACCGTGCTGCTGTGTCGCAAGGGCGAGGCAGCAGGGCTGTTGGCCTCGGGGACGGCGCTGTACAGCAGGCCGGTGGGGGCATATCGGGGCAGTATTTTTGCCGATGCGGCGGCAGCGGCAGGATTTGTTGAAGTCGATCTGGCGCCCACGCCACAGGTAACGGCGCAAAAACTACTGGGCGGACGTTATGACTTGTGGGTGGAGGGCAGTTTTGTGGTGGGGGCGGTGCTGAAGGACATCCATCAGCCACCAGACGCAGTGGAAGTGGTGAAGGTGCTGGAGTCGCTGGAGCTGTATCTGGCATTTTCCCGTGGTACCTCGGGAAAGGTGATCCAGCGCTGGTACGACGCGCTGGCCGCCATGAAAAAAGATGGCAGCTTCCGCCGCATCTACAACAAGTGGCTGCCGCGTGAAATCGCCCCGGCCGAAATACGGGAAATCGGCCTGACTCCTGCGCCCTGATTCCCGCACCAGTCAGGGCCGGTGCAGGCAGGGTTAATCCGCCGGGAAGGCGTGGGCAATCATGTTGGCATTCAACCCAGCCGCGGGAAAGGGCCGCATCTGGCCGGCTTCCTGTTCCAGCCAGCGGCAGAACGAGGCCACTGTTGAATCCCCCGAGGCGGTGCGCGGAACGATCCAGCAATAATCCCGCACCGGCACCACCGGGCTGGAAAGCGGTGCCACCAGCTGGCCGGAATCCACCAGCGCCTGCGCCATCGGTAATGGCCCCAGTGCCACGCCAAGACCATCCAGTGCCGCTTGCAAGGCCAGTGAGAAACGGTCGAAATGCAGGCCGCAGGCCGGTTTCAGCTCGGGCACGCCAGCCAGGGTCAGCCAGCGTTGCCAGGCGGTGGGACGCGTGTCGGCGTACAGCAGGGTGTGCTGAGTCAGATCGGCCGGGCTTTCAATCGGAAAACGCTTGAGCAGCGCGGGCGAACACAAGGGCAGCTCGCATTCTTCCAGAAACGGTTTGGCAATATGGCCAGGCCAGTCGCCGGGGCCGCGTCGGATGGCAATGTCAAACGGGCTGTCCAGGCGGCTGATGTCGCGGTCGGATGTCACCAGGTGCAGTTCTACATCCGGGTAGCTTTCGCGAAACACATGCAGGCGCGGCATCAGCCAGTGCATGGCCATGGTGGGGGTGGAGTTGATGGTCAGCCGGCGCTGGTTGTCCGGTTGCAGCAACTGCGAGGTGGCATTGGCGATCAGGTCCAGTCCGTCCTGCACCTGGATCAGGTAGCGCCAGCCGGTGTCGGTCAGCTTCACCCGTCCGCCGGCGCGCTCGAACAGGCGTACGCCCAGCCATTCTTCCAGCTGCTTGATCTGCTTGCTCACAGCACCGTGGGTAACGAACAGCTCGTCGGCTGCCGAGGAAAAGCTTTCCAGCCTTGCTGCGGCCTCGAATATCCGCAGCGCATTAAGAGGGGGGTAAGTACTCATGGTGTGAGTATAACTCACAGACGATGTTTCGATTACTCGTTTGTAACTGGCATGCAGAGAGCGTAATCTTCCAGCAATCAAAACGGGGTAGAAGGAAATCTCCCCGGACGGTTGCCGCCAGTTGATCCCGCGCTGGCGGCTGACTCATTGCAAACAACCCAAGCAAAAAGGTCCCAAGCTATGCTCGAAGCCTACCGTCAGCATGTTGCAGAGCGCGCTGCACTGGGCATTCCGCCCCTGCCGCTGAACGCCAAGCAAACCGAACAACTGGTCGAACTCCTGAAAAACCCGCCCAAGGGCGAGGAAGATCTGCTGGTCGAGCTGATCACCTTCCGCGTGCCGCCGGGCGTGGATGATGCCGCCAAGGTCAAGGCATCCTTCCTGGCTGCCGTTGCAGAAGGCAGCGTGGCTTCGCCGCTGGTTTCCCGCGCCAAGGCTACCGAACTCTTGGGCACCATGCTGGGTGGCTACAACGTCAAGCCGCTGATCGACCTGCTGGCTGATGCCGAAGTGGGTGCCATCGCTGCCGAAGGCCTGAAGAAGACCCTGCTGGTATTCGACTTCTTCCATGACGTGCAAGTGCTGGCTGATGGTGGCAACGCCAACGCCAAGGGCGTGCTGCAAAGCTGGGCTGATGCCGAATGGTTCACCAGCCGTCCGGAAGTGGAAAAGAAAATCACCGTTACCGTATTCAAGGTGCCGGGCGAAACCAATACCGACGACCTGTCGCCGGCACCGGACGCCTGGAGCCGCCCGGACATCCCGCTGCACTACCTGGCCATGCTGAAGAACACCCGTCCGGGTGCTGCTTTCGTGCCGGAAGAAGATGGCAAGCGCGGCCCGATGCAGTTCATTGAAGACCTGAAGAAAAAAGGCCACCTGGTTGCCTACGTGGGCGACGTGGTGGGTACCGGTTCTTCCCGCAAGTCCGCTACCAACTCGGTGGTATGGGCTACCGGCCAGGATATTCCGTTTGTGCCGAACAAGCGCTTTGGCGGTGTAACCCTGGGCGGCAAGATTGCGCCTATCTTCTTCAACACCCAGGAAGACTCCGGCTCGCTGCCGATCGAAGTGGACGTATCCGCGCTGGAAATGGGCGATGTGATCGACATCTACCCGTACGACGGCAAGATTGAAAAGAACGGTGCCACCGTTGCCAACTTCCAGCTGAAGTCCGACGTGCTGCTGGACGAAGTGCGCGCAGGCGGCCGTATCAACCTGATCATCGGCCGTGGCCTGACTTCCAAGGCGCGTGAAGCGCTGGGTCTGGCTCCGTCCACCGTATTCCGCCTGCCCAAGGATCCGGCCAATTCCGGCAAGGGCTTCTCGCTGGCACAGAAGATGGTTGGCCGCGCCTGTGGTCTGCCGGAAGGCCAGGGCGTCCGTCCGGGTACCTACTGCGAACCGAAGATGACCACCGTGGGTTCGCAAGACACCACCGGTCCGATGACCCGCGACGAGCTGAAGGACCTGGCTTGCCTGGGTTTCTCCGCCGACCTGGTCATGCAGTCCTTCTGTCACACTGCCGCTTATCCGAAGCCAGTGGACGTGAAGATGCACAAGGAACTGCCGGCCTTCATCTCCACCCGTGGCGGTGTTGCACTGCGTCCGGGCGATGGCGTGATCCACAGCTGGCTGAACCGTCTGCTGCTGCCGGATACCGTGGGTACCGGTGGTGACTCCCATACCCGTTTCCCGATCGGCATTTCCTTCCCGGCCGGTTCCGGTCTTGTGGCTTTTGCCGCTGCTACCGGCGTAATGCCGCTGGACATGCCGGAATCCGTTCTGGTGCGCTTCAAGGGCGAACTGCAACCGGGCGTCACCCTGCGTGACCTGGTGAATGCCATCCCGCTGTACGCCATCAAGCAAGGTCTGTTGACCGTGGCCAAGGCTGGCAAGAAGAACATCTTCTCCGGTCGCGTTCTGGAAATCGAAGGTCTGCCGAACCTGAAGGTGGAACAGGCATTCGAACTGTCCGACGCTTCTGCCGAACGTTCCGCTGCCGGTTGCACCGTGCATCTGAACAAGGAACCCATCGTCGAATACATGCGCTCCAACATCACCCTGATGAAGACCATGATCGCCGACGGCTACGCTGATGCCCGTACCCTGGAACGCCGCATCAAGAAGATGGAAGAGTGGATTGCCAATGGCGAACTGCTGAAGGCTGATGCCGATGCCGAATACGCAGCCGTGATCGAAATCGATCTGGCCGACGTGAAAGAGCCTATCGTGGCCTGCCCGAACGACCCGGACGACGTGAAGTTCATGTCCGAAGTGGCCGGCACCCCGATTGACGAAGTGTTCATCGGTTCCTGCATGACCAACATCGGTCACTTCCGTGCCGCATCCAAGCTGCTGGAAGGCAAGCGCGACCTGCCGGTGAAACTGTGGCTGGCTCCGCCGACCAAGATGGATGCGCAGCAGCTGACCGACGAAGGCCACTACGGTGTGTTCGGCATGGCCGGTGCCCGTACCGAAATGCCGGGCTGCTCGCTGTGCATGGGTAACCAGGCACAGGTTCGCGAAGGTGCTACCGTGATGTCCACTTCCACCCGTAACTTCCCCAACCGTCTGGGCAAGAACACCAATGTGTTCCTGGGTTCGGCTGAACTGGCCGCCATCTGCTCCAAGCTGGGCAAGATTCCGACCGTGGAAGAGTACAAGGCCAATATCGGCATCATCAACGAGAAGGGTGCTGAAGTGTACAAGTACCTGAACTTCGACCAGATCAAGGACTACCAGGACATCGCCGCTACCGTGGCTGTGAACTGATCCTGCCCGTGATCGACAAGAACCCCGCCTGGTGCGGGGTTTTTTCATGCTTGTCAGTAAGCTGCCGCCATGCAGTTTGCTGGCAAATAAGGGTACAATCGACGGTTTGAATTGCCCTGTTCTGCCTGGTCGCCTGCATGCCGCTGGCGGCAGGCAGTGATGAATGACGAAAGAGGTTGCAGATCGTGTGGTTTGTGCTGGCACTGATGGGTTTGGGTGTGGCGGGTGGTTTTGCCTGGCGCAAGCGGGGAGGGCAGTGGCCTTCGGTCAAGGACCTGCTGCAACAGCGGGGGCGCTTGCTGGGCAGGCTGGATCGCCTGCTGGGCGCCAGTCATGAAGAAGAACTGGATATCACCCCGGCTGCGTTTCGCGAACGCAGGCGCGAACCGATAGCCATTCGCTTCGATCTGCCGCAAGAGCAGCCCGCCACGCCACCTCTGGACGATACGCCTGTTGCACCGGTGCTGCCTGACCGTGCACCAGCAGCAATGGCCCAGGCCACTACGTCGCCGGTGAGTCGGTCTCAGCCTGATGGTCCGCCCCGCCCGCAAACAGCGCCAACGCGTGCCGCTCCGCCGGCTGACCTGCCCCATGTAGAACTGGAACGTACCTACCGTCGCAGCAAGCCACAGCCCAAGCCAGCGACCGCTCCGGTCAGCGGCAATCTGCCGGTCATCGGTCTGGATGAGCTGCAACACAATATGCACCATGGCACGCGTCGTCGGCAGGCCGAGCGCAAGGCTGGTGCCATGCCGCAGTCTGAAAGCCGTGCGCTGCCGGTGATCGACCCGCATGAAGTGCGCGCCCAGGTCAGTGCCTTGCACAGCAAGCGTCGCAATGCCGAGCCGTCAACGCCCAAACCGCAAGTCATCTTGCAGCCGGTGCGGTCGGCCCCGCTCAAGATCAAGACCCAAACCCCGCCGCCACGCCGCGAAACCCCGCCGGTGGAGCCGCCCATCGTGCGGCACGAGCAGCAGGCCAGAAGCAAGGCCTATGAAGGCTGGATTCGCCCGCCGGAAAGCCGTCCGCCGCAAGCCAAACCCGCCGCGCCTGCCCCGCAGCCAAGCCCTGTGCATGCACCGGGCTTGTCACTGGC
Source organism: Aquitalea sp. ASV11 (assembly GCF_016429185.1). Lineage (NCBI taxonomy): Bacteria > Pseudomonadati > Pseudomonadota > Betaproteobacteria > Neisseriales > Chromobacteriaceae > Aquitalea > Aquitalea sp. ASV11. The sequence goes on along the minus strand of NZ_JAELUD010000007.1, from coordinate 16,147 downwards.
CGATATCCCGGATGCACCATCTGCCAGCATGCCCTTGCCTGGCCTCGCCGGGCGCTTGCTGGAGCAGCCGGAGACCCCGCTGGCGATTGAGCCGGATGTTGTCTTGCCGGAAGCTGCCAGCGTTTTTGCCGAGGCAACAGATGTTGCAGCTGATCAAGCACCCGTCGTCGACGCAGCCATGCCCGCAGAGCTTGCTCCGCAGGCCGCGGAAGAAATCAGTGTGGCGCTTGATCAGGGTGATGCTGACCTGGCAGAGCCATTATCGGCGGAGCCGGCAATAACCATGCCTGAGCCGACGCAGGCCCAGCCAGACGCCGCGCCCATGCTCCATGCCACGCCTGCCGTTTCGTCGGCAGTACTACCGTCAGAGCCGGTAATCCAGCCAGTTACCCAGTTGGCTGCTCAACCTTCCCCGCAGCCAGAGCGGCAGCCCTGGCGCTGGCCGGAACAAAGACAGCAGGCAGCGCTTGCCGGTACGGCTGCAGCGCTTGGCAGCAGCGCAGCAGCTGGCAGTGCAACTGGCTTGCCTTGGGCGATGATCAGCGAGCGCACGCCGCAAGCCCAGCCTGCAGCGCCGCGTCCGGACAGCACGCTGGTCTGGCACTTGCTGGACGATGCCGCGTCAGCGGCTCCGGTTGCAGGGCAGGCCATTGAGCCGGCTGCTGTCGCTGCCGACAGCACCGTGCAAGTAGAAACCCAGCCAGACTTTATCGCCAGCAGTCCGCTTGATGATGCGGCCCCGCCGTTGCCGCTGGGCACGCAGGCCGATGCAGCCTTGCCCTGGGCGCTGCCTGCCCCGGCGGCACATCGCTCCAGCCTGCCGGTGATTTACGGCGAAGACTGCCTGCCAGGTCTGGATTTGCTGCGCCCGGCCGAAGAAGCCACTACGGTGGTGTCGGAAGACGAATTGCTGGAGCGCGGCATCCTGATCGAGGAAAAGCTGGCCGAATTCAAGGTCAAGGTGAGTGTGGTGGATGCCTATGCCGGGCCGGTGATTACCCGTTACGAAGTGGAGCCAGCTGTCGGTGTGCGCGGCAATCAGGTGGTCAACCTGATGAAAGACCTGTCACGTGCCCTGGGTCTGGCGTCCATCCGGGTGGTGGAAACCATTCCCGGCAAAACCTGCATGGGCCTCGAACTACCCAATGCCAAACGTCAGATGATACGCCTGTCGGAAATCTTCTCGGCCGATGTGTTCCAGCAACCGGCTTCCCGCCTGACCATGGCGCTGGGCAAGGACATTACCGGCCAGCCGGTGGCCATTGACCTGGCCAAGGCACCGCACCTGCTGGTGGCCGGTACCACCGGTTCCGGCAAGTCGGTAGGCGTGAATGCGATGATTCTGTCCATGCTGTACAAGGCCACGCCGGACGAAGTGCGCTTCATCATGATCGACCCCAAGATGCTGGAACTGTCGGTGTACAACGATATTCCGCATTTGCTGGCCCCGGTGGTGACCGACATGAAGCTGGCCGCCAATGCGCTTAACTGGTGCGTGGGCGAAATGGAACGTCGTTACCGGCTGATGAGTGCGCTGGGCGTGCGTAATCTGGCCGGTTACAACGACAAGGTGCGCGAAGCCGAGGAGGCGGGTCGTCGCCTCACCAACCCGTTCAGCCTGACGCCGGAAACGCCGGAGCCGCTGCACAAGCTGCCCTTTATCGTGGTGGTGGTGGATGAATTTGCCGACCTGATGATGGTGGCCGGCAAGAAGATTGAAGAGCTGATTGCCCGTCTGGCGCAGAAAGCCCGTGCTGCTGGCATTCACTTGATTCTGGCCACCCAGCGCCCGTCGGTGGACGTGATTACCGGTCTGATCAAGGCCAATATCCCCACGCGGATTGCCTTCCAGGTGTCCAGCAAGATAGACAGCCGGACCATTCTGGACCAGATGGGGGCCGAAAGCCTGCTGGGTCAGGGTGATATGTTGTTCCTGCCGCCGGGATCAGGCTATCCGCAGCGGGTGCATGGTGCCTTTGTCACCGACGACGAAGTGCATGCCGTGGTGGATTTCCTCAAGCAATGGGGCGAGCCGGACTACGTGGAAGGCTTGCTGACTGGCGAAACCGAGGCTGATGAAGAATCCACCGTGGCCACAGCCAAGGTACAGGCCGCTACCGAAAGCGACCCTTTGTACGACGAAGCGGTGGAAATTGTGCTGAAAACCCGCAAGCCTTCCATTTCTGCCGTGCAACGTCATTTGCGTATCGGCTATAACCGGGCGGCGCGACTGATCGAACAAATGGAAGCGGCCGGCATTGTCAGTGCCATGGAAAGCAACGGCAACCGTACCGTGCTGGTGCCACAACGTGAGTTCTGATTGCGCACTGAAGAACTGGCCAGATCAACGCAAGTAACGAAAAAGGCAGCTTAAGCTGCCTTTTTTCTGCTTGCCTGACCCTGATCAGTAACGACGCTGGCGGGAGCGGGGCTGTTCTTCATCACGACGGATGCGGATGGGAACCAGCTCGCGTTTTTTCTCCAGCGGGCTGACGAGCATGCCCAGCACAACGGCAAAGGCGGCGATCAGTGCGATCATCAAAATGGTTTCCATGACGTTGCTCCTTTGGCAGTGTGGGGCGTGTTGTGCTGAAGGCTTGATTCATTGTCGACATAAGCTGCCGATTGCTCAAGCAGAATTTGTGGCAATGTGCGATTTTTTCAAGCATTTCCTGATTATTTCTCGGTATCGGCAGTAACACTCCATACATCATCTATAAAGTAGGGCATGAAATCGAATTCTGAGTGCCGGAGACACCTTTGACCGCGCCATCACAAGCACAGCCAGATCAATCCTTCGGATTGTTTTCCAATGTATTCCACCAGGTGGAAGCGGCGCTATTGGTACTGGATGAGGCCGGTATCATCACCCTGAGCAACCCCGCGGCCGAGCGACTGCTGGGCATAGCCGGCGATGTCTTGTGCGGCCATCACATCAGCACGGTATTGCTGTGCGAGGCGAAGGCAATGGCATCCGGCGGGCTGCAGCCTGAATGTTCCAGTCAGGCCAGGGATTTGCTGGCGCTGTTTGATGCCGGGCTGATGCCGGGACATGGCCTGCCACGCGAATGGGTGGTGGCGGACAAGGACGGCAGCCGGCACATGGTGAGCATTTCTGCATCGCCACTGGCCCAGGGCAATGCCACCGGCCATGTGCTGGTGATTCAGGATCTGACAGAAATGAAACGCATGCAGCAATTGCTGCATCGCCAGCATGCGCTGTTTGCCAATGGCCCGATGGTGGCCTTCTCCTGTAGCCCGTCCAAACCGCATGAGGTGCAGGAAGTCAGCCCCAATGTGGCGGAAATCCTGGGTTACTTTCCCGAAGACATCCTGCTGGACCCGCTATGGTGGCAACAAAGACTGCATCCGGATGACCAGGCCGCCCTGGCCGATGGCCGCTGGCGGCTGGCGCAAAGTGAAGGGTTTGCCACTTGTCGCTACCGCTTTTTGCATGGCAGTGGCCGCTGGTGCTGGCTGGAAGAGCATGTGCAGCTGTTGCCCGACGATGTGGTTCAGGGCTACTGGATTGATGTCAGCAAGCAGGTGGAAGGGGAAGACCGGCTGGCCAAGATAGCCAGCAATATTCCCGGCATGCTGTTCAAGTACACCATCAACCCCTACGGGGCGGGGCACTTTGTCTATGTAAGCGATGGCGTGCGCAACCTGTTCGGCATTTCACCGCAGCAGGCCCGGGACAATGCCGAACTGGTAGCACAGCGGATATTTCCGGATGACTTGCAACGGGTGCGGGAAGAGGGTGAAGCCGCCTTGCGCTATCACCTGCCCTGGATATGCGAGTTCCGCATCCTGTTGCCAGATGGCCGCATGATCTGGGTGGAAGGGCGTGCCACGCCGGAATTGCAGGATGACCAGTCCGTGCGATGGCACGGGCTGATTTCCGAGATTACCCAGCGCAAACGCACGGAAGAGGCCTTGCGGGAAAGCCAGGAGCGGCTGGACATGGCCATGCGCGGGGCCAATATCGGCTTGTGGGACTGGCATGTGGCGCTGGGCAAGCTGGACTTCAACCAGCAACTGGTGAACATGCTGGGGTACGACTACCACACCCTGCATGACAACCCGTCGCAGTGGCAGGCATTGGTACACCATGAAGACTTGCCCATTGTGCGTCATCATCTTCGCGCGCTACTCAAGCGTGAGGCCAGCCAGTACCGTATGGAGTACCGGGTGATACGCTGTAGCGGCGAGGTGATCTGGGTGCTGGACAAGGGTCAGGCCACCGAGGTGGATGGCAATGGCAATGTCTGTCGCATTGTCGGCACGGTGCAGGACATCACCACCCACAAGCAGGCGCAACGGCTGCTGGAGGATAGCGAAGCGCACTTCCGCATGCTGTTCCAGAACCATGGCGCGGTGATGATCTTGATCGACCCGGATCAGGGCTGCATTGTCGATGCCAACCCGTCAGCTGAGCGCTTTTATGGCTATTCCCATCAGGAACTGGTAGGCATGCCGCTGGGCCGCATCAACCAGATGGCCGAGGAACGCATCCACGGTACCATTGGTGTTGCCTTGCTGCAGGCACATAACCATTTCACCTTTACTCACCGGCTGGCCAGCGGGGAGTTGCGCACGGTTGATGTACATTCCTCACCGGTTGAATCCGGCGGACGTACCCTGCTGTTTTCCATCATTCACGACATCACCGCGCGGCGTGAGGCTGAGGAAGCGCTGGCCACCTTGCAGCGGCAGTTGCTGGCCATCATCGAACACTTTCATGGTGCCATGCTGCTGGAGGATCAATCCGGCGAGGTGGTGCTGGTCAACCACCAGTACTGCGAAATGTTCATGCCTGACATGACGCCGGAGCAGCTGAAAAAGGAAAATCGCCTGCAGGTGGCGGCGCGGGCCGCATCCTGTTTTGCCCAGCCACAGCTGTTGCTGCAGCGAATGGAAGAATTGCAGCAGACACGGCAGGTAGTGCTGGGTGAGGAGTGGGCACTGAAAGACGGGCGCATGCTGGAGCGCGACCACGTGCCCATTTATGTGGAGGGCCGGCTGCGCAGTGTGCTGTGGGTGTACCGCGACATCACCAGCCGCAAGCAGCAGGAAGAAACACTGCGCCAACTGGCCACCACCGATGCGCTCACTGGCATTGCCAACCGGCGCAGCTTCATGGAAAAACTGGCCGATGAGTTTGCCCGCTTCCAGCGTTTCAGCAATCCGGTTGCGGTGCTGATGCTGGATATCGACCATTTCAAGCGGGTAAACGATACCTGGGGCCATGCTGTGGGTGACAAGGTGCTGCACGACTTTGCTGCCATCTGTCAGCAAGTGGTGCGCAAGGTGGATGTGGTGGGGCGTCTGGGCGGGGAGGAATTTGCTGTCCTGCTGCCCGGCTGCGGCATGGCCGGAGCGCTGGCGCTGGCCGAGCGGCTGCGCGAGGCAGTGCGCAGCCATGTCACCCAGGTGGGGGAAGCCAGTTTGCAGGTACGCACCAGCATCGGCGTCAGCAGCTTTGCCCGCAGCCAGCAGGATGCCAGTGTCGCCCTGGCATTGGCCGACCAGGCCTTGTACGAGGCCAAGCTGGCCGGGCGCGATCAGGTCCGGGCCTTCGACGGCCATGGCCAGCACTTTCCCCCGTCAAACTAGGGAGCCAGCAAGGCTCCCCCTTGCTTCAGACTCATCAGATGGTGGACAAACCCCCTCTCGCTTTCTGCAAAGAAAACGAGGCTCGCTGCTTAAATTGGCGGGGAAAGGGCGGGGGGATTGGGATTGGATGGCAAGGCTGCGGAATCAGGTGCTTGGTCGGAAGGCCCGGCTTTGCCGGGTCCAGTGCCATCGTATCAAATTACCTTGTCAGCAGCCTGAAGCAAGGCCCCGCCCTGCTTCAGGCTGCGCATGGCGCGGTCCACGCCTTCGAGGGTGAGCGGAAACATGCGCTGTTGCATCAGTTGCTGCATCAGTTGCAGGGACGGGGTGTAGCTCCAGTATTGCTCTGCCACCGGGTTGAGCCAGGCGGCATGGCGGAAGTGGCCGAGCAGGCGCTGCATCCACACCGCGCCGGCCTCCGGGTTCATGTGTTCCACGCTGCCGCCCGGATGGCTGATTTCGTAGGGGCTCATGGTGGCATCGCCCACCAGGATCAGCTTGTAATCACTGCCAAAGGTGTGCAGCAGGTCCAGCGTGGACAGGCTGCTGCCTTGACGCCGCCGGTTGTCCTTCCACACCGTTTCATACACGCAGTTGTGGAAGTAGTAGTACTCCAGGTGCTTGAACTCGGTCTTGACGGCGGAGAACAGTTCTTCCACCGCCTTGATGTGGTCGTCCATCGAGCCGCCGACATCAAACAGCACCAGTACCTTTACCGTATTGCGCAGGGTGCGGCGCATGCGCAGGTCCAGCAGGCCTGCCTTGCGGGCGGTGCCGGCAATGGTGGCTTCCAGGTCCAGCTCTTCGTCGGCACCATCACGGGCAAACTCGCGCAGCCGGCGCAAGGCCAGCTTGATGTTGCGGCTGCCCAGCTCGGCGGCATTATCGAAATTGCGGAATTCGCGTTTGTCCCACACTTTCACCGCACGGCGATGGCGCGACTCTGCCTGGCCAATGCGGATGCCTTCCGGGTTGTAGCCATAAGCACCAAACGGGCTGGTACCGCCGGTGCCTATCCATTTGTTGCCACCCTGATGCCGCTCTTTCTGTTCTTCCAGTCGCTGGCGCAGGGTTTCCATCAGTTTGTCCCAGCCCATGGCCTGCAATTGCTGCTGTTCTTCCGGGCTGAGGAATTTCTCAACCTGCTTGCGCAGCCAGTCCTCTGGAATATCGCGCTGCAAGTCATCCAGATTCAGTGTCTTGCCTTCGAAGTAATGGCCGAACACCTGATCGAAGCGGTCGTAATGCTTTTCGTCCTTGATCAGCGTGGCGCGTGACAGATAGTAAAAAGCATCCAGGCTGCCAAAAGCCACGTTCTGCCTGAGTGCTTCCAGCAGGGTCAGGAATTCCTTGAGTGATACCGGCAAGCGGGCATCGCGCAGGGCATAAAAGAAATCGATCAACATGATGGATACACGGGTGACAGAGGAAATTTCTGATGCTATTCTGGCTTTAGAGTCGTGGCTCTAAACGACCGTTTGCCGGATGGAACAACACGAGGATAGCACAATGCCTGTCATGCCGATGCCGCCAGACACCGAACAGGGTCTGCAGCAGGCCTATGCCGCCATGCGCCATGCCGCCGATGCGGCAAGGTTTCCCGATCTGGCCACGCGCCGTGGCTGGTTGACGGCGCTGGAACAATTGATACAACAGAACCGCACTGCCTTGATCGAGGCGGTGAATGCCGACTTCGGCCAGCGCAGCAGTGTGGAAACCCGCTTGCTGGAACTGTTTCCCAGTCTGGAAGAGCTGCGCAGTGCACGACGCCAGCTGGGCCGCTGGATGCGGCCGCAACGCCGTGCCGTTTCGCTGTGGTTCCGCCCGGCGCGCAATCAGGTGATACCGCAGCCACTGGGCGTGGTGGGTGTGGTGGTGCCGTGGAACTACCCGCTGTTTCTGGCATTTGGCCCCTTGATTGGTGCACTGGCGGCGGGTAACCGGGTGATGATCAAGATGTCCGAACTCACCCCGGCCACCGGAGCGCTGCTGGCCAGACTGGTGGCGCAGTATTTCGAGCCGGGGCTGGTGACGGTGGTCAATGGCGATGCGACGCTGGCACAGGCCTTTACCCGCCTGCCGTTTGACCACCTGCTGTTTACCGGCTCCACCGCGGTTGGACGCCATGTGATGCGTGCGGCGGCGGATAATCTCACCCCTGTGACGCTGGAACTGGGTGGCAAGTCGCCCGCCCTGGTGGCGCGCGATGCCGACTTTGCCCGCGCTGCCGAATCCATCGTGGCAGGCAAATTGCTCAATGCCGGTCAAACCTGCGTGGCACCTGACTATGTTCTGGTGAATGCCAAGGACCGTGACCGCCTGCTGGCCATGCTGGATGCCGTTGCCACCCGTGCCTATCCCACGCTGGCGCATAACCCCGACTACAGCAGCATCATCCATCCGCGGCATTACCAGCGCCTGCAACAATGGCTGGACGAAGCCATTGCTGCCGGGGCGACGGTTCGGCAGATCAATCCGGCTGGCGAGGACCTGGTCGCAGTGCGCAAGCTGCCGCTGACGCTGGTGCTGGATTGCCCGGCCCATTGCGCGCTGATGCAGGAGGAAATCTTTGGCCCCATCCTGCCGGTGGTCAGTTATGACCGCTTTGACGAGGCGCTGGAGTACATCAACGCCCGGCCGCGCCCACTGGCGCTTTACCTGTTTGATCGCGATCCGGTGCGCATCGACAAGGTGCTACAACAAACCGTATCCGGTGGTGTATGCATCAATGAAACCATCCTGCACGTGGCGCAGGACAACATGCCGTTTGGCGGCGTGGGGCCTTCCGGCATGGGGCATTACCACGGTCATGAAGGTTTCCTCACTTTCTCCAAGCTCAAGCCGGTATTTACCCAGAGCCGCTGGGCGGGTAGCTGGCTGACGCGTCCGCCGTATGGCCGGACAGTGGAATGGCTGCTCAAACTGATGTTGCGAGGCTGACATGCTGACCCGCCGCCAACTGATCAAGACCGGCATGGCCGGTAGCGTGGTGCTGCTGGCCGCAGGCCTGCTGGCCACTCCCCAAGCGGACTGGCCGGCTCACGCGGAACCGGCGCTGCATTTCCTGCAGCCGGTCGATGCGCAAATAATCCGCAGCATTGCGCCGGTCATGCTGGGCATGTCCGGCCTGCCCGTGAACGACATCGTGCGCGGGGTGGATGTGGCAATCAGCAATCTGCTGCCTGCCATCCAGCAGGAATTGCGCCAGTTGTTCGACCTGCTTGCCAATCGCTGGGCGCGGCGCTGGCTGGCGGGCGTGCGCAAGCCCTGGGCGCAGGCGCCGGACAGCGAGCTGACTGCTTTCCTGCGTAGCTGGCAGCACAGCCCCTTGTTATTGCTGCGCTCGGCGTACCAGGCCTTGCATGCGCTGATCAATGCCGCCTGGTTTGGCAACCCGGCCAGCTGGAGCGCGATGGGCTATCAGCAACCACCACAAATCATGAGTCTGCTGCCATGACGACACCGATGAGCTTGCCCGATCCGATTGCCCAGGGCGTGGCCGAAGGCTGGCGCGTGCTGGACGGTGCCACCCGGCAGCAGGACCTGCAACTGCACTGCGACGTGCTGATCATCGGCACTGGTGCCGGCGGCGGGATGACGGCCGAAGTGCTGGCCCAGGCAGGGCTGGATGTGCTGATGGTGGAAGAGGGAGCCTTGCGGACATCGCGCGACTTCCGCCTGCTGGAAGCCAAGGCCTATCCCGAGCTGTATCAGGAGGCGGCCAGCCGCAAGACCGCCGACAAGGGCATCAATATCCTGCAGGGCCGTACCGTGGGTGGCAGTACCACGGTCAACTGGACCAGCGCCTTTCGTACGCCTGCCGACACGCTCAACTGGTGGGGTGAACGCTATGGCTTGCACGGGCTGAACCCGCAAACCATGGCGCCCTGGTTCGACATGGCCGAAGCACGGCTGGGCATTGCCGACTGGCAGACCGACCCCAACCCCAACAACAGCGTGCTGGAACAAGGCTGTCAGGCCCTGGGCCTCAGGCATGGCCGCATCCGCCGTAATGTGCGCGGTTGCTGGAACCTGGGCTATTGCGGCATGGGCTGTGCCACCAATGCCAAGCAGTCCATGCTGGTGACCACGATTCCCGCCGCCTTGCAGCACAAGGCTGGTTTGCTCACCCGCGCCCGGGTGGAGCGGCTGATTCCCAGTGCGGATGGCAAGGCCTTGCAAGGGGCGGAAGGTGTGCTGCTGGCGGCTGATGGCCACAGCCTCACCGGTCGTCGTTTCCGGGTGAGTGCTGGCCATGTGGTGCTGGCGGCAGGTTCCATTGGCACCCCGGCCATTTTGCTGCGCAGCGGCCTGGCGGACAGCCATGTCGGCCAGCGCACCTTTCTGCATCCGGTCGCCATTTGCGGCGCGGTGATGCCGCAGCGTATCGAAGCCTATAACGGCGCACCGCAAACCGTGTACTCCGACCACTTCATGCACACCCAGCCACTGGACGGTCCGCTGGGTTACAAGCTGGAAGTGCCGCCGGTGCATCCCTTGCTGGTGGGGGTGACGCTGTCAGGTTTTGGCCAGCAAACCGCCAGCCTGATGCAGCAACTGCCCCATCTGCATGTGATGCTGGCCCTGTTGCGCGATGGCTTTCACCCGGAAAGCCAGGGCGGGGTGGTGCGCTTGCGCGCCGATGGTTCGCCCGAGCTGGATTACCCGCTGAACGATGTGTTGTGGGATGGTGTGCGGCGCAGCTGGCTCACCATGGCGGAACTGCAGTTTGCCGCCGGTGCGCGTCAGGTACAGGTGATTCACGAACAGGCCCTGCTGCTTTCCAGCTGGAAGGAAACGCGGGAAATGATAGCCGGCTTGCCGCTCAAGCCCTTGCTGGCACGTCTGGTCAGTGCCCATGTGATGGGTGGAGCCGCCATGAGCAGTCAGCCGGACAGCGGGGTAGTGGACGAATACGGCCGCCACTGGACGCTCCGTAACCTGAGCATTATCGACGGTTCCATCTTCCCCACCAGCATCGGCGCCAATCCGCAACTGTCCATTTATGCTTTTGCCCTGCGTGCCGCACACCAGTTGCGCGCGGCATTGAAAGCCTGAATTTCTAGAGTAAAAGCCCGAAAGTGCCGCGTATCTGGCATTTTCGGGCTTTGTATTGTCTTACTTCCCGTTTTTGCTTCGGTTTGACTGATCAAGCGCAACATCCATCCATGCAGTTGCAATATACTGAAGTCATTATTGATGAATGAGTGTTCATTACTTCAATGGCATTTTCAGGCAAGTTTTTACCGCTGTGGCTGGGACTGTCCGTACTGAATTGCCCGGTGCTGGCGGAATCATTGCAGCAAGCCTGGCAACAGGCCGAGCAATACAGTCACAGTCTGCGCGCCGAAGCACGCAAGGTGGATGCCGCCAGGCTGCAAGAGGATGCAGCCCATGCCGCAGCCGGGCCGGCGCTGACGCTGGATGCCGGTGTCAGCCAGCTGGACAGCACGCCTACGGCGCGGCTGGACATCAGCCCGCTGACGCAAGGTCTGGGTGCGCTGGGCCTGCATCTGCCAGCCACGGTGGATGCACCGCTCAGTAACCGGGATGTGCGCTATGCCAATGCCCGGCTGGGGCTGCCCCTGTATACCGGTGGCAGGCTCACCGCCCTGCAGCAGTCTGCTGCGGCAGCAACATCGGCCAGTCGCTACGCGCAGGAACAGGTACGCCAGGCCTTGCGCCTGCAAGTGGCGGAAGCCTATATCAATGTGTTGCGCGCGCGCCATGCGGCAGCGGTGGCCAGCCAGTATCTGCAAAGCCTGCAAGCCTATCAGCGGGATGTGAACAATTTCTTCCGCAAAGGCGTGGTGGCACGGGGTGATGTGCTGGGGGCGGCGCTGGCCGTGGCGGATGCCGAGCAAAAGCTGATTTCGGCCCGGCAGGCAGAGACGTTGAGCCAGGCTGCCTACAACCGCCTGCTGGGGCGTGACTTCAGCCAGCCGGTGCAGGTAGATGAACTGGAACTGGCCGGTGACGGACGCAGTCTGGCTGCTTTGCAGCAGCGCGCCATGCAGCAAAGGCCGGAACTGGCGGGCTTTGCAGAATGGTCTGAATCCTTGCAGGCCACTGCCCGCAGTGTGCGCGCCGAAAGCCAGCCGCAGTTGGGGGTGTATGCGGCCTACAGCTACCTGAACAACCCTTATCTGGTGAACAAGGGCGTGGGTTCGGTCGGGCTGGGAGTCAGCTGGAGCGTGTTCGACAGCGGCCTGATTCGCGCCCGTGCCGGCAGCGTCAGCGAACAAGCCAGCGCGGTGCAGGATCAGTTGCAGGAGGCCCGCAGTCTGATTGCGCTGGAAGTGGAGCGCAGCCATAGCCAGCAAATCGAAGCCACAGCCCGCATCCGCGTGGCCGAGGCCGCCTTGCTGTCGGCAGACGAATACCTGGCCATCCAGCGGGACCGCTATCGCAATGGTCTGGCCAATCAGACCGAAGTGCTGGCCGCCGAAGTACGGCGCGCAGACAGCCAGCGCAATCTGTTCAACGCCCGTTACGACCACGCCCTGGCGGTGGTGGCCTTGCAACGGGCCATCGGCGAGTTGTGACATGAAAACAAGCAGAATCGTGATGGCAGGTGTGGTGCTGGCCCTGGCCGGTGCACTGGCTTACGGCATCTGGCAGGCGCGAGACCGGGGCCTGCCGGAAGGATTGATCCAGGCCAATGGCCGACTGGAAGGCGACAGCGTACTGGTGGCCAGCAAATATCCGGGACGGCTGGAGAGCGTGCTGGTGCGCGAGGGGGATATGGTCAGCAGCGGTCAGTTATTGGCCCGTCTGCATTCTGATGAGGTAACTGCCCGCTTGCGGGCTGCGCAAGCCAGTCTGGCCGCCGCCCGTGCCCAGCAGCAACGTGCAGCGGCGGCTTCGGCCCAGGCGGACAAGGATGCCGCCCGTTTTGCCGACTTGCTGGCGCGCGGCTCGGTAGACCGCATGCATGCCGAGCAGATGCAACTGGCTGCCGTCAGCGCCCGCAGCCAGGCTGTACAGGCGACCGAGCAAATCCATCAGGCCGAAGCCGCGGTGGCCGAAGCCACTGCCGTGCTGCGCGAATTGCAATTGACTGCGCCTTCCGGTGGCATGGTCAGCAATCGCCTGCGCGAGCCGGGTGAAATGCTGGCAGCAGGCGGCGGGGTGGTGGAACTGGTGGACCTGAACCACCTTTACCTCAAGGTGTATGTGCCGGAAAATCAGATCGGCAAGATCCGCCTTGGCTTGCCCGCGCAAATCAGCACCGATGCCTTCCCCGCGCATCCGTTTGACGCCACCGTCAGCCATATTGCCGCCCGTGCCGAATTCACCCCCAAGGAAGTGCAAACGCCTGATGAGCGGGTGAAGCTGGTGTATGCGGTCAAGCTCAGCCTGAGCAGCAATCCGCAATTGCGCCTGACGCCCGGCCTGCCGGCCGATGCTGTCATCCGCTGGAAAGATGGCGTGGCCTGGCAAGCCCCGCGCTGGTAGCCATGAGCGATACCATCATCAAGGCCAGCGGCTTCGGCAAGCAGTACGGTGGCCAGTTTGCCGTGCAAGGACTGGACCTCGAAGTGCGCCGTGGCGAGCTGTACGGGCTGATCGGCCCGGACGGAGCCGGCAAATCCAGCCTGATGAAGGCGGTGGCCGGCGTGTTGTCCTACGAACAGGGCCAGCTGGAGGTGTTTGGCCAGTTGCTGGACAGCGAGCGCCATGCCGAAGCCATCAAGGGGCGCATCGGCCTGATGCCGCAAGGCCTGGGGCAGAACCTGTATGGCGATTTGTCCATCGAGGAAAATGTCGACTTTTTTGCCCGGCTGCGGCTGGTGCCACGCGAAGAAGCCGCTGCCCGCAAGGAACAACTGCTGGCCATCACCCGTCTGGCGGCGTTTCGTCATCGGCCAATGAAGCAGCTGTCCGGCGGCATGAAGCAGAAGCTGGGATTGGTATGCACGCTGATTCACGCGCCGCAGCTGATCATTCTGGATGAGCCCACCACCGGGGTGGACCCGGTGTCGCGCCGCGACTTCTGGGCCATTCTGGCCACATTGATTGCCGAGCAGGGCCTGACAGCATTGGTGTCCACCGCCTATATGGACGAGGCCAGCCGCTTTACCCGCATGAGCCTGCTGCATCAGGGCAGCAAACTGGCCGAGGGCAACCCGGCGCAAATCCTGCAACAAGCACCGGGCTGCATCGTGCAGTGCCGGGTGGAGCCGCAGTTGAGCGCCATGCAGCGGCTGACGGCGCGCTGGCCACAATGCGAAGCCATGGGGCCGGAGATCCGCCTGTTTGTGCCTGAGGCAGATCAGCCTGTTGCCCGCCAGCAGGTGGTCGATGTGCTGCAAGGGCTGGAGTGCCAGCAGCTGGATGTGCTGGATGCCGAGCTGGAAGACGTGTTTGTCGCCATGCTGGACGGCAAGCAGCAGGGTTCGTCTGTACTGGAAACCTTGACAGCACAAGCCACCAGTCCGTCAGCCAGTAATGAACTGGCCATCGAGGCCAAGGGGCTGTGCAAGCGCTTTGGTGATTTTGTCGCCGTGGGCGATGTCAGTTTCCAGGTGCGGCAGGGTGAGATATTCGGCCTGTTGGGGGCCAATGGTGCCGGCAAGACCACCGCTATCAAGATGCTCACCGGCATCCTGCCGCCCAGCAGTGGCAGCGGGCGCGTGGCAGGCGCGGACATGAAGCAGGCCGGTGCGCTGATCAAGTCACGCATCGGTTATATGTCGCAGGCGTTTTCCCTGTATCTGGACCTGAGCGTGGTGGAGAACATCCGCCTGTATGCCGGTATCTATGGTCTGGACCGCAAGGCCCGCGACGTGCGCTTGCAGTGGATTCTGGACATGGCGGGCCTGCATGGTCACGAAAATGACCTGGCCGCCGCCCTGCCGATGGGCTTGCGCCAGCGGCTGGCACTGGGCTGCGCGCTGGTGCACCAGCCACGGGTATTGTTTCTGGACGAACCCACCAGCGGGGTGGACCCCCTGGGGCGGCGCGCCTTCTGGGACATCCTGTTCCGTCTGTCGCGGCAGGATGGCGTGGCCATGCTGGTGACCACCCATTACATGAGCGAGGCTGAACATTGCGACCATCTGGCACTGATGTTTGCCGGACGGGTAGTGGCAGATGCTTCGCCGCAGCAAATGAAACAGCAGGTGCTGGCCGAGGCTGGCCAGCTGTACCGGGTGTGTGCCGACAACGCCGCAGCCCTGGTGTCCCCCTTGCAGGCGGCCGGTTTTGCCAATGTGTCGCCTTATGGCAGCGCCTTGCATGTGCTGACCCCGGATGTAGAACGGCTGCAGCAGGTGCTGCGCGGGCTGGGAGTGGCGCGGCCGCCGCAAGCCCGCCCCATCGCCATGGAGGATGTGTTCGTGCAGCGTGTCAGCCAGTTGGAAGCGCAATCACATGCCACCGGGAGTGCTGCATGAATCTGCAACGTGTAGTGGCCATTGCGGGCAAGGAATGGCGTGAAATCGTGCGCGACCGCCTGTTCTTCACCCTGGCCTTTGTGGTACCGGCCTTGCTGATGCTGTTGTTCGGCTACGGCCTGTCGCTGGATGTGGAAAACATCCCGTTTGCCGTGGTGGATCACGACCGCAGCGCCGCCAGCCGCGACTATGCCTACCGCTTTATCGATTCGCGCTATTTCCGGTTTCGCGGCTATGCCGGGGATGAGCGCGATGCGGCGCAGTTGATTGGTTCCGGTGAAGTGCGGGTGGTACTGGTGATTCCGCCGCAGTTTGGCAAGACGCTGGCCCAGGGCCGTCCGGCAGCCATCCAGACCCTGGTGGATGGCAGCTTCCCCAGCCGCGCCATGACCACCAAGGGCTATGTCACGGCCATCAATGCCGCCTTCAGTCTGGCGGCGGTAGCGCAGGCGGTGTCCCATGCCACCGGGCTGTCGCAACAGGATGCCCTGGCACAGCTGACGCCCATCGCGCTGGAGCCTCGCTATCTGTACAACCAGAGCGTGTCCAGCATCTGGTCGCTGGCGCCCAAGCTGATCATGGTCATCCTGATGCTGTCACCGCCTTTCCTTACTGCACTGGGCGTGGTGCGGGAAAAAGAAAACGGCTCCATCTTCAATATCTACGCCTCCAATGTCAGCCGTGGCGAGTTTCTGGTGGGCAAGCTGGCTCCCTATGTGGCCATTTCCAGCGTCAACATCCTGTTGCTGTGGCTGCTGGCGGTATTGCTGTATCAGGTGCCGTTCAAGGGCAGCCTGCTGTTTTTCCTGCCTGCCACGCTGGTGTATGTGCTGTGTACCACCGGCATCGGCCTGTTGGTGTCGGTGCTGGTGCGCACCCAGGTGGCGGCGATGATTGTCACCATGGTGGTGACCATGATTCCGGCGGTACTGTATTCCGGCCTGATCATTCCCATCGTGTCGCTGGGGGCTGGCGCGCATGTGGTGGCACAGCTGATGCCCGCCATGTATTACACCGACATCGTGGTGGGCTGCTTCCTGAAAGGGGTGGGGCTGATGTCCTTGTGGCGGCCGTTGGCGGTGCTGGCGCTGTACGCCTGCCTGCTGTTTGCCGCCGGCTATCAGTTGTTCAGC
>NZ_JAELUD010000079.1:0-17049 GCF_016429185.1 Aquitalea sp. ASV11 | reverse complement strand
GCCAATTGCGCCGCCCCAGATCAGGCCATTGAAGATGCTGACGCCCAGTTCCTTGCGCCACAAGCGCCAGGCCTGATTCACCTGCATCTGCCCCATGGCCAGGGCGCGTACGATCATGGTGATGGTCTGATTACCGGAGTTACCGCCAATACCAGCCACAATGGGCATCAGGGCGGCCAGCGCCACCAGCTGGTTGATGGAGTGTTCGAATGCACCAATCACCCGCGAGGCGACAAAGGCAGTGCACAGATTGATGGCCAGCCAGGACCAGCGGTTTTTCACTGAATCAATAACCGGAGCAAACAAGTCTTCTTCTTCTTTCAGACCAGCCAGGTTCAGCACCTCACTGTCTGACTCTTCCCGCAGCACGTCCACCATTTCATCCACGGTCAGCCGTCCGATCAAGGCTCCGCGCTCATCCACTACCGGAGCGGACACCAGGTCGTAACGCTCGAAGGCCAGCGCGGCATCGCGCGCTTCGTCCTCCGGGTGAAAGGACACCACTTCGGTAGCCATCACATCGGCCACCATGGCTTCCGGGTCTGCCACCAGCAGGCTGCGCAAGGGCAACACGCCACAGAGTGCCTCGTTGGCATCCAGTACGAAAATCTTGTCGGTCTGGTGTGGCAACTCGTCAAAACGGCGCAGGTAGCGCAAGACCACCTCGCAGCTGACATCGGCCCGGATTTTCACCAGTTCAAAATCCATCAGCGCGCCGATACTGCCTTCCGGATATGACAGGGCCGATTGCAATTGCTGGCGCTCGGCCTCGTCCAGTTCGCCCATGACTTCATAAACCACCTGCCGTGGCAGGTCGCCGGCAAGGTCAGCCAGCTCGTCGGTATCCAGCTGGCGAGCAGCGGCCAGCAGCTCGGCCGGGGCCATGGATTCGATCAGGGTTTCCCGGACGGCATCGGAAACCTCCAGCAGGATCTCACCATCCTGCTGTGCCTTGACGCGGTCCCAAACCAGCAGACGTTCATCCAGAGGCAAGGCTTCCAGAATGTAGGCGATATCGGCCGGATGCAGGTTTTGCAGCCTTTGTTGCAGCTCGTCCAGTGCCGGTGAGCTGGCAGGGACAATGCCATCCTCTTCGACATGCAGCGCGATCAGCCTTTGCACCTCGGCCAGGCTTTCGCTCAATCGTTCAGCAGTTTGTTTTTTTTCAATAACCGACAAGCACAACTCCTTCCGCCATGGCGACGGAGACGGGGCTACACGGTCGTAATGGCGGGAATCAACAAGGAAAAACGGGGAAGCCAGGGGCTATGGGATAACTGGGTAAGTCCATGTGCAATACCGCACCTTTTCGGTACGGCAGAACGTATAAACAGAAGCAGAATTGTAACATGAAGCCCCCTTTGCCTTCCAGCAAAGGGGGGATCTCAAGGCAGGTCGGCAAAGGCCATGCGCCGCTGGATGATGCGGGTTTTCTTCATCAGGCCGGTGGCATTGCGATGTTCATCGTAATAACGCGGATTGGGCACCATAGCCGCCAGCTTGGCAGCCTGTCCGGCAGACAGCCGGGCAGCACTGGTATGGAAGTAGTAGCGGGCGGCCGCTTCTGCACCGAACACACCATTCCCCCACTCGATGACATTGAGGTAGATCTCGAAGATACGGCGTTTATCCAGCACCTTTTCCAGCATCACGGTAATGGCTGCTTCTTCCAGCTTGCGCCATGGTGTTTTCTTGCTGGACAGAAACAGGTTTTTCGCCAATTGCTGGCTGATGGTGGAACCACCCGCCACGATGCGCCCCTGCTTCAGGTTCTTCTCGAAAGCAGCCTCGATGCCATCCCAGTCAAAACCTTCGTGATCGGCAAACTTGGCATCTTCCGCCGCAATCAGCGCCCGTTTCAGGTTGGGAGAAATCTGGGCGTATGGCACCCATTTCTGCCGCAGCTCAGCCTCGGGGTCGTCTTCCTGCAATTTGGCCAACTGCTCGTTCATGAAGGCACTGGCTGCCGGGTTATGACTGCGCCAGTAGACGATATGGCCGAAAATCCACAGGTTGTACAACACAATGGCGGCCACCAGGACCGCCATGATCTTGAAAGTGAGCCGCATCAAATCAGGCCAGCACTTCTCGCAACATATTGGTGACCTTGCGCGTGTCCGGTTTGACACCACGCCAGATATGGAAGGACTCGGCCGCCTGTTCCACCAGCATGCCCAGGCCATCGGCCAGCATGCCGGCATTTTCGCTTTGGGCACGTTTCAGGAAAGGCGTCAGACCCTTGCTGTAGACCATGTCGTAAGCCAGGGTGCGGGCGGTGAAGATGTTGGCCGGCAGCGGCGGAATTTCATTGTGCAGGCTGGTGGAAGTACCGTTGATGATGATGTCGAAGGTTTTGCCTTCCAGTGCCTCGTAGCCACTGGCAACCACCTCACCCCAGGGCGCGAAATGATGGGCGATGGATTCCGCCTTGATCAGGGTACGGTTGGCAATGGTCACCTTGGCCGGCTTCTGTTCCAGAATCGGTTCCAGCACGCCGCGTACAGCACCACCGGCACCCAGAATAAGGATGCTCTTGCCTTCCATCGGGAAATCGAGGTTTTCCACGATATCGCGTACCAGGCCGACGCCGTCAGTGTTGTCGCCATACACTTTGCCATCGCGGAAAGTCAGGGTATTGACAGCCTCGGCAGCGCGGGCACGCTCGGTCACTTCCTGCGCCATGCGGAAGGCATCGCCCTTGAACGGCAGGGTGACATTCAGGCCCAGGCCACCTTCTTTCACAAACTGGCCAACCACTTCGTTGAACTTGTCCAGTTCGGCAAACAGCTTTTCATATTGCACGGCTTCGCCGGTGGCGCGAGCAAACTCACTGTGAATGAACGGCGACTGGCTATGGGAAACGGGGTTACCGATGACGGCGTAACGGTTGGTCATGATCAGCTTTCTTGGATTCCTGTGGTGCTACCGCATTGTGCGGTTCATCTGCTGAGGTAGCACTTTGCCGTGTAACGTCATAAACATCAACCGGTCAATACCCCTGTCCCAACAAATCAGGCCTGCTTCAGCCTTGCACCCACGGCAAGCCATGGGCTTTCCAGCCATTCACTACGCCGCGATGCTCATGGGCATCCTTGTCGCCCTCAAAGCCCTCCATCACGTTGTATACACGGGCATATCCGGCGGCGGCTGCCTGTACGGCCGCTTCATGCGAGCGCACGCCGCTGCGGCACATCAACAGCAGCAAGGCCTGCTTGTCCACCGCGCCCTGCAATTGCGCAAGAAACTGCGGATTGGGCTGCATGCCGGGAAAACTGCGCAGCTCGATACGCAATGCACCGGGAACCACGCCGACAAATTGCCATTCCGCCGCACTGCGGACATCCACCAGTACGGCGCCTTCCACTTGCTGAATGAGGTAATAGGCTTCTGTCGGTGTCAGCGCGCCCTGATAGGACAATTGCTGACTGGCGGCACGTTCCGCGGCGGTTTGCAGGATTTTGACGGTTTGTTCCATGGGCTACCTTTCTTTGTAACGGGGCCGTGCCACACTATGGTGCGCAGGGCCTGCGAGTGCTTCGATGCTGTCAGCATCAGCTAATGCACCAATATCGATCATCTGCACGCAAAAAAGCATCATTTTGGTGCACAACTTACGGCTGGCAGGACCGAACACCCTGTGACACAATGATTGAATTAGCGTTCTTAGCCTGGCACGCTTCATGCTTCAAGCGAAGCGTACCATCTTTATCAAGCAATATTGCTTTCGATGCACGTTGCCTTTAGGAGAACATTCATGGCGGTTGCAGACGTAGTCAAGCTGATTCAAGAAAACGACGTCAAGTTCGTAGACCTGCGTTTTACTGATACCCGTGGTAAAGAACAACACGTTACCATTCCGGCACACGTGCTGCTGGAAGATGCTGACGAGTGGTTCGAGCGCGGCCACGCTTTTGATGGCTCCTCCATTGCCGGCTGGAAAGGCATTCAAGCCTCCGACATGCTGCTGATGGCTGACCCGGCTACCGCCAAGATTGACCCCTTCTTTGACGAACCGACCGTATTCATGTCTTGTGACGTGATTGACCCGGCCGACGGAAAGGGCTACGACCGCGACCCGCGCTCCATCGCCAAGCGCGCTGAAGCTTACCTGAAGGCATCCGGCCTGGGCGACACCGCCTACTTCGGTCCGGAACCGGAATTCTTCGTATTCGACAGCATCACCTGGGGCACCGACATGTCCGGTTGCTTCGTGAAGATCAAGTCCGAAGAAGCTGCCTGGGCCTCCGCTGAAGAATTCGAAGGTGGCAACACCGGTCACCGTCCGGGCGTGAAGGGTGGCTACTTCCCGGTACCGCCGGTTGACTCCGCACAAGACCTGCGCTCCGCCATGGTTCTGCTGCTGGAAGAGCTGGGCGTACCGGTTGAAGTGCACCACCACGAAGTGGCCACTGCCGGCCAGATGGAAATCGGTACCAAGTTCAGCACCCTGACCCAGCGTGCCGACTGGACCCAGATCCTGAAATACGTGGTTCAGAACGTGGCACACAGCTACGGCAAGACCGCTACCTTCATGCCCAAGCCCATCGTTGGTGACAACGGTTCCGGCATGCACGTTCACCAGTCCATCTGGAAAGACGGCAAGAACCTGTTTGCTGGCGACGGCTACGCCGGCCTGTCCGACACCGCCCTGTACTACATCGGCGGTATCATCAAGCACGCCAAGGCACTGAATGCCATCACCAACCCGGGTACCAACTCCTACAAGCGTCTGGTTCCGCACTACGAAGCTCCGGTAAAACTGGCTTACTCCGCCAAGAACCGTTCCGCTTCCATCCGTATCCCGCACGTGGCAAACCCGAAGGCTCGCCGTATCGAAGCGCGCTTCCCGGATCCGCTGGCTAACCCGTACCTGTGCTTCTCCGCGCTGCTGATGGCCGGTCTGGATGGTATCCAGAACAAGATCCACCCGGGCGATGCTGCTGACAAGAACCTGTACGACCTGCCGCCGGAAGAAGACAAGCTGATCCCGACCGTGTGCGCAAGCCTGGACGAAGCCCTGGCTGCCCTGGACGCAGACCGCGACTTCCTGACCCGTGGCGGTGTGTTCTCCAACGAATGGATCGACGCCTACATCGAACTGAAGATGCAGGAAGTGAACCTGACCCGCATGACTACCCACCCGGTAGAATTTGCAATGTACTACTCCCTGTAATCGGGCGATGGCACCTCCGGGTGCCTTGCCGGATACAGAAAACCCGCGCAAGCACTGCTTGTGCGGGTTTTTTCATGCCTGCCTGCTACCGCCGCGCTACCACCGGATACACTCAGCCCGGCAACTCGGCAAAAGCCTTGAGCATGGCCAGGCCATCCTGTGGCGCAACAACCAGTTGGCTGACCTCAAATGCCGGATCGAACACCGGGGCAAACTGGGGGAAGCGCGCCAGTGCTTCGGGCTGCGGCACATGGAAACCCATATACCACTGGCCAAACTCACGCTGTTTGCATTCGCTGCAAAACAGGGACTCCACCTGATGATGGCGCGGATCCTGGCTGATTTTGCTGAACGCAGCCTCAACCACAGCCTCCTCCCCCTCCAGCAACTGCAGGAAACAACCATCGCGGTACAGCAACAGGCCAGTGATCTGCCGGGCCTGATTATTGGCCACCGACTTGTCCAGGATTGCCGTCAAATCGGCAGGAGACAGGGCTGTGGTGGCCTTGCTGGAATAAAGCAACTGGATCAGCATGGGCCGGCTTTCTGTAAAGTGCCAGGACGATGGGCTGAACGGATGACTGCAAACATTTCCTCATTACCTTCTACATGGAGACCGGACATCAAATACAGGCACACGCCATGCCATTGGCACAAGGTGATGCCCGGGCGCATGATGACACATTCCGCAGATGTATGGCATGCTGGCCGCCGCCTTGTTGTCATGCAGATGTGACGCGAGACCACCTTTTGCTTATCATAGCGTCACATCCTCCCGTTTTCACCGCAGATGCCCGACACCATGAAAACCCTTGCTTTCTGCCTGCTGCTGACTTGTGGCCTGGCCCATGCCGAGGTGTACAAATACATCGACGCCAATGGCAATGTCACCTTCACCAATGTGCCGATCAAGGGCGCCAAGCCCATGCACCTGGCACCGCTGTCCACCTATGGCGGCAGCGGCAAGGGCAAGGCGGCCGCCAGCGGCAAATCTGCTTCCACACCGGATGGCTACCCCAGTGTGGACAACGGTACCCAGACCAAGCGCGACGAAGGCCGCCGCAAGATTCTGGAAAACGAACTGGCCAATGAGCAAAAAGCCCTGGCTGATGCACAAAAGGCTTACACCGACGGCGCGGCCACCCGCAACGGTGATGAAACCCGCAACTACCAGAAATACCTGGACCGGGTACAAAAACTGAAGGACGCCGTCACCGAGCGCCAGAAGAATGTGGACGCATTACGCCGCGAACTGGGGCAATCTTCATCATCTGCACAATAATGGTGCATCATTAAGGCCGATTTCGTGCATCTGCGGTGCTCCGGCTTGGCGTGCTTATTGCTAATAGCCAGATGCACAGCCTCATCCGATTCGGAGCACCATGAACTCGCCCAGCTTTGCCGGCCTGGATTTACTCGACACCCCGGTCCTGATCACGCATGCCGATGGCAAACTCGAATTTGCCAATCCCGCCTGTGAAAACCTGCTGGCCATAGGCCGGCGAGAGTTGCTGCGCCACTCGCTGTTCGAGTTGCTGCAAGACAGCCCCGCCCTGCGCCAGGCATTGGCCACCGCCTTACAACACAACTCCAGTTATATCGAGCACGACCTCGAACTGCGCACGCCACATGGCGAGCAGCCGCTACATATTGCCCTGTCGGTCACCCCGATTGACGCGGAAGGGCGGCTGGCGCTGGTCGAGCTGCGGCCACTGGATCAGCAACTGAAAATTGCCAACGAAGAGCGGCTTTTGCTGCAACAACAGGCTAATCGCGAGCTGATTCGTAACCTGGCGCATGAAATCAAGAACCCCTTGGGGGGAATCCGCGGTGCGGCCCAGTTGCTGGAACACGAACTGTCAGACCGGCCGGAGCTGAAGGAATACACCGAAGTCATCCAGGAAGAAGCCCTGCGCCTGCAATCGCTGGTAGACCGCCTGCTGGCACCGCATCGCCGCCATGTGCGCAGCGAAATCAATATCCACGAAGTACTGGAACGGGTACGCAGCATTGCGCTGGCCGAGTATCCACAGGGCCTCGTCATCCGCCGCGACTACGACACCAGCCTGCCTCACATGGTGGCGGACAAGGAGCAGCTGATCCAGGTGGTGCTCAATATCGTCAAGAACGCGGTGCAGGCCATGAAGGCCAAGGGCGAGGTGATTTTGCGCACCAGAGTGGCACGGCAGGTCACCTTGGCACGGAAGCGTCACGTGCTGGCATTAAAATTGCAGATTGTCGACAACGGTCCCGGTATTCCGGAAGAAATCAGGGATCACATTTTTTATCCCCTGGTCACCGGACGCGCCGAAGGCACCGGCCTGGGGCTGACACTGGCCCAGGCTTATGTACACCAACACGGCGGCAGCATCGAATTTGAATCCCGCCCGGGCCAGACCTGCTTTACCGTGATGCTGCCCTTCAGCAACACGGACTGAAACCAATTACAGAAACGAGGGCTGCTATGAATAACCCGGTGTGGATCATTGATGACGACAAGGCCATCCGCTGGGTCCTGGAAAAGGCACTCGGCCGCAGTGGCATCGGCTTTGACAGCTTTTCCAGCGCCGACGATGCGCTGAATGCCCTGTACGACAATACACCGCGCGTCATCATTTCCGACATCCGCATGCCCGGCACCGATGGTTTGAACTTTCTCTCCCGGGTAAAGGCCGATCATCCGCAGCTGCCGGTCATCATCATGACCGCACACTCCGACCTGGACTCGGCAGTGGCCGCATTCCAGGGTGGTGCGTTCGAATACCTGCCCAAGCCCTTTGATGTCGACCAGGCCGTGCAACTGATCGAGCGCGCACTGGCCGAGAGCAATAGCCAGATCGAAGCCACCGGCGGCGTGGAAGCCATGCCGGTGCTGCTAGGCCAGGCCCCTGCCATGCAGGACGTATTCCGCGCCATTGGCCGCTTGTCGCAATCCCATGTCACCGTGCTGATTACCGGCGAGTCCGGTACCGGCAAGGAGCGGGTGGCCGAAGCCCTGCACCGCCATTCAGTGCGTTCCAGCAAGCCTTTCATTGCCTTGAATACCGCGGCCATTCCCAAGGATTTGCTGGAGTCGGAACTGTTCGGCCATGAAAAAGGCGCATTTACCGGCGCACTGGCCACCCGTCGCGGCCGCTTTGAAGAGGCGGAAGGTGGCACGCTGTTTCTGGATGAAATCGGCGACATGCCCACCGAGCTGCAAACCCGCTTGCTGCGCGTGCTGTCGGACGGACACTTTTACCGCGTGGGCGGCCATGTACCAATCAAGGCCAATGTGCGGGTAATAGCCGCCACGCACCAGAACCTGGAAGACCGGGTCAAACGCGGCCTGTTCCGGGAGGACCTGTTCCACCGCCTGAATGTGATCCGCCTGCGTCTGCCACCCTTGCGCGAACGGCGCGAGGACATCCCGCTGCTGACCCGCCACTTCCTGGCCAAGAGCGCCAGCAGTCTGGGCGTGGAGCCCAAGCGCCTGACCGAAGCCGCCATGGAAGTCATCAAGTTCCACAGCTTTACCGGTAATGTGCGCGAACTGGAAAACCTGTGTCAGTGGATTACCGTGATGGCACCGGGCCAGCAGGTGGAAGTGGGCGACTTGCCCTCCGAACTGCGTGAACCGGAAGCCATTGCACCGGCGACGGAAAGCGATGGCAGCCCGGTAGTCAGCAGCGCCGTGCACGTGGTGGACTGGACGCTGGGGCTGGCGGAAGAAGTGGCCCGTCGGCTGCGCGCCGGTGAAGTCGGCATCATCGACGACCTGACCCGACGCTTTGAAGAAAGCTGCATCCGTACCGGGCTGGCCCACACTGGTGGCCGCAAGGTGGAAGCCGCCCATCTGCTGGGCTGGGGCCGTAACACCCTGACCCGCAAGATTCAGGAACTGGGTATGGAAGGGCATGACGAACATGCCGACCATGTCTAGGCGCTGACTGATCAGCCTGCCAATACGGTGAGGCCGGGGAGCGTGGCAAAGCTGCGCTCCCGCACCGTGGCCAGAAAATCCTGCATGAAGGCAAGCGGCGCATCCTCGCTGCGCACCGCAGCATACAACTCGCTACGCAGGCCGCCATCACCAATGGTACGCGCCACCACATAGCCCTTTTCCAGATAAGGCCGCACCGCCCAGTACGGCAAGGCCGCCACACCACGACGGCTGGCCACCAGCTGGATGATGGCCACCGTCAGCTCGCTGCTGCGCCGTGGCGGGTTCACCCCGGCGGGCAACAATACCTTGCGCCACAAATCCAGCATGTCGTCCGGCACCGGGTACTGGATCAGCGTTTCACCGGCGAAATCCGCCGCCTGCCAGATTTTCTTTTCTGCCAGCGGATGATCCCGCGCCACAATACCCACCATCTCGTAGGCAAACAAAGGGTGGTGCACCACACCGGCTTGCGGCTCCATTTCCGACACGATGGCCAGATCCGCCCTTTGGGTCAGCAGCAGGCTGACCGGGTCGGCATGAAAACCGGACACGATGTCCAGCTCCACCGCTGGCCAGTGCTGGCGGTAGCTGTCCATGGCCGGCATCAGCCAGTCAAAACAGGTGTGACATTCCACTGCCACCCGTAATTCACCAGCATCTCCTTCGCGAATGCGCGCCACATCCCGCTCCGCCGCAGCCACACGGCCCAGCAGTTCATGCGCCAGCGTCAGCAGTCGCTCCCCCGCCAGGGTAAAGCGCAGCGGCTGGCTTTTACGCTCGAACAGGGGCTGCTGATAGTAGGCCTCCAGCTGCTTTAGCTGATGCGACAAGGCGGACTGGGTGAGAAACACCCGCTCTGCCGCCAGCGACACGCTGCCGGTTTCCTGCAAGGCAATCAGGGTACGCAAATGACGCAGTTCCAGCACAGTCGGACCGTCCAATCATGAAAATAATTAATTCAAATCGACAAAATTATGCGTTTGAATCATACAACAAAAACCACCATGCTGGAGCCACTGACAACAAGGAGCTCCGCATGACCACCCTGCACCTGGCCGGTTTTCCCCGTATCGGCGCCAAACGTGAACTGAAATTCCTGCTGGAAAACTACTGGCAGGGCCAGATAGACGAGCAAGCACTACAGCAAGGTGCACGCGAACTGCGCCAGCGTCACTGGCTGCTGCAAAAGGGTGCCGGCATCACCCTGTCACCGCTGGGCGACTTCTCCTTGTACGACCACGTGCTGGATGCGCAGATTCTGGTGGGTGCCATCCCGCAGCGCTTCGGCTTTGATGCGGCCACCATCAGTCCTGAACAGTATTTCCAGCTGGCACGTGGCAACCAGCAACAGCCTGCGCTGGAAATGACCAAATGGTTCGATACCAACTACCACTACCTGGTGCCGGAATGGCATGCCGACACCCGCTTTGCCGCCAACCCGGCTGTCTTGCTAAGCCAGTTGGCCGAAGCACGGGCACTGGGCATCCGTACCAAGCCGGTTCTGATCGGCCCGGTCAGCCTGCTGTGGCTGGGCAAGTGCAAGGGCGGCGAGTTTGACCGGCTGCAACTGCTGCCAGCACTGCTGGCCTGCTATGAACAGATCCTGCAACAGCTGTCCGCAGCCGGCGTGAGCTGGGTACAACTGGACGAACCCATCCTGGCACTGGACTTGCCCGCCGACTGGCTGCAAGCCATCGCCACTGCCTATCAGCAATTGGGCAGCACACCGCTGAACCTCCTGCTGGCCACTTATTTTGGCAGCGTGGCAGAGCACACCGCCCTGCTCAGCACACTGCCGGTCGCCGGCCTGCATCTGGACCTGGTGCGTGCACCAGAGCAGCTGGCAGCCTTCGCCGCCCATTGGCCGACAGACAAGATTCTTTCCGCCGGCATCGTGGATGGACGCAATATCTGGCGCAGCAATCTGTCGGCCCAGCTGGCACTGCTGGAGCCTCTGGCTGGCCAACTGGGCGATCGGCTGTGGCTGGCCCCCAGCTGCTCGCTACTGCACTGCCCGGTAGATGCCGCCGCAGAAACCACCATGGATGCCGACATCCGCAGCTGGCTGGCTTTTGCCGTACAAAAGCTGAATGAGCTGAAGCTGCTGCAGCGTGCTCTGGAACAAGGCCGCAACAGCATCGTGCACGAGCTGCAAGCCAGCGACCATGTACAAACCCTGCGTCGCAACAGCCCGCTGATTCATCGCCCGGCAGTACAGGACAAGCTGGCCACCCTGCCCCCCGGTGCCGACCAACGCCGCAGCCCCTTCGCCAGCCGGGAGGCACAGCAACAGGACTGGCTGCAGCTGCCCCTGCTGCCCACCACCACCATCGGTTCCTTTCCGCAAACCGCCAGCATCCGCAGCGCACGTGCCGCCTTCAAGCGCGGTGAACTGTCTGCAAGCGAGTATCAACAGGCCATGCAGCAGGACATCGCGCTGGCCATCCGCCGTCAGGAAGCGTTGGGCCTGGACGTGCTGGTGCATGGCGAGGCCGAGCGTAACGACATGGTGGAATACTTTGGCGAACAACTGGACGGCTTTGTGTTTACCCGGCTGGGTTGGGTGCAGAGCTATGGCAGCCGCTGCGTCAAGCCGCCCATCATCGTGGGCGATGTGGCACGGCCGCAGGCCATGACCGTCAGCTGGGCCGTCTACGCGCAAAGCCTGACACAGCGCCCGGTCAAAGGCATGCTTACCGGGCCGGTCACCTTGCTGCAATGGAGCTTTGTCCGGGACGACCTGCCGCGCAGTACGGTGTGCAAGCAAATTGCCCTGGCCTTGAACGATGAAGTACTGGAGCTGGAAAATGCCGGCATCCGCATCATCCAGATTGACGAACCAGCCATCCGGGAAGGCCTGCCGCTGAAAAAGGCCGATCAGGCAGACTACCTGCGCTGGGCGGGCGAAGCCTTCCGGCTATGCAGCTGGCGGCTGGATGACAGCACGCAGATTCACACCCACATGTGCTATTCGGCCTTTGGCGACATCCTGCCGCAGATTGCCGCCCTGGATGCCGACGTGATCACCATTGAAACCTCGCGTTCGGACATGGCGCTGTTGCAGGACTTTGCCCGTTTCCATTATCCCAACCAGATCGGCCCCGGTGTTTACGACATCCACAGCCCGCGCACACCTCGCGCCGACGAAATGACGGCATTGCTGGAACAGGCCTTGCAGGTGATACCGGCCAGGCGCTTGTGGGTGAACCCGGATTGCGGCTTGAAAACCCGCAGCTGGCCGGAAGTGGAAGCCGCGCTGCAACGCATGGTGGCTGTGGCAAAAAACCTGCGCCAACAGCTGGCAGCAACGGCAGACTGACCGTCATCTATTGCAATTTGTAAAAACTATTTCTAGTATTTACTTACCAAGACTCTCTCTCAGGGCCCACCCCCGGCCCGCTTGGTACCCGCTGATCAAGGGCTCCTTCGGGAGCCCTCTTTTTATCTGCAACCCCTTATCGACTGCCGATGAAAAAACCCGCCACATGGCGGGTCTGCTGGCAAATCGCTGCTTCATTCATTGGGCGTCAGCATGCTCGGTGTCATCATCACCTTCAGCCGCACTTGCTCCAGATCGTGGCGTACTCGGTGGCTCAACCACCACACCGCCCCTTTCTTCACACTCCACAGCAAGGGCTGCTCGCCCAGCAGCTGGGCAGACAGGCGCCCGATATAAGGCTGATGCCCCACCAGCACGATGGTCTTGCCTGCCTCAGGCCAGTTAACGGCCTGCATCACCGCCTCGATCGAGGCATCCGGGTTCAGTTCCGGCAACACGGTGTAACGCTTGCTCAGCAGCGCTGCGGTTTGCTGCGAGCGTTTGGCTTCCGATGCCAGCAAGATAAAATCGCGCGGCAGACGGTCGCGCAGCCAAGCGGCCATCTGGCTGGCCTGTTGCTGACCACGGCGCGTCAGTGCGCGCGCCAGATCATCCGAGCCCTCTTCTGCCTCGGCGTGGCGCCATAGAATCAGATCCATCATTCACCTCCGTTATTGTTGTTGGTGCGGCATCACGGCAAGGTAAACCCGCCTTGTAGTGCCGCACGACATGCCTGTATCCCAGAGCATGACAGCAGACCGGCAGCCTACACCAGCCTTGTGTCAGCTGCATGTCGGACAAACACCTAGCCAGCCCGGCCTAGTGCAGCAAAGGTGCCAGCAAGGGCACCAGAATGGCCGTCACCACACCATTCAGCCCCATGGCGAGGCCAGCAAAGGCACCCGCCGTTTCCGACAATTGAAACACCCTGGCCGTGCCGATGCCGTGAGCGGAAATCCCGGTTGCCGTCCCCAGCACCATGTCGTCGCGCAAGCCCAGCAGATTGAACAAGGGTTTGACAATGACCGCACCGAATATGCCGGACAAAATCACGAACATGGCGGACAACTCCGGAATGCCGCCAATGCCCTGCGACACGCTCATGGCAATGGGCGTGGTAACGGCACGGGTGGTGAGCGACAGCAACACCTGCTGCGGCAATTGCAGCAGCCAGCCCACCCCCACCGCACTGACAATCCCTACCAGCCCACCAAACCCGATGGTGATGGCAAGGGGGCCGGCGGCACGCTTCAACCGCGACAGATTGCCATACAGCGGCACCGCCAGTGCCACCGTGGCCGGGCCCAGCAGCATCTGCACCATCACCCCGCCCTTCATGTAATCGCGATAGCTGGTGCCAGTGGCCAGCAACCAGGTCAACAGCAGCAGCACACCAATCAACACCGGATTGGACAAGGGATGCCCCTTGCAGCGACGGTTGAACAACACCGCCAGCTTGTAGGCCAGCAAGGTGACGAACACCCCGGTCAGGGGAGAGGTGTGGATCACGCTGAGGGCAGCATCGGTATTCATGCGCCCTCCTGATGTCGATGGCGCGCCAGCAGCAGCTTGAGCAACAGGCCGGGCAACAGCAGGGTCAGCGTGGTGGACAGCACCAGCACCACAATCAGCTGCCAGCCAAATCCGGCCAGCAAATCACGGTAAGCCAGCACCGCAGCCCCGGCCGGAATGAACAATAGAGACAGATGCGACAGAAAGCGCGGCACATTCAGCTTCATGCTTTCCGGTACGGATTTGCGCAGGGCCAGCGTGGCAAACAACAACAGCATGCCCAGCACCGGGCCAGGCAAGGGCAAGGAAAAAGTGCGGCTGATCAGTTCTCCAGCCAGCTGGTAGCCTACCAGCCACAACAGGGTTTCTATCATGATCGTCATTCCGCTTGCGGCAACATGGCTGACACAAGTCCGGCAAAGGGCAAGAACAGGGGCTTTCATCATACCTGTCGCAGCGCGGCGGTGAAATAAACAGGCAAGCGTATTGTCGTATTACAGGCGACAAACAGGACAAGCATCGTCCGGCTTTGGCATAATGCGCGCCATGATCGAGGATTCACACTGGCTGCCGCAGCCGCCCGCCCTCCCCCCGGCCCTGCTCGGTTTTGTCACCGAGCCCGGCTCGCTCACCGAACGGCTGCTGGCCACCGGCCACCGCTTTGCGGTGCAACCGCTCAGCCAGGGCAGCACCCCGGCCCATGCCGATGAACCCGCCCTGCTGGGCATCGCCCCGGACCAACCGCTATATGCGCGTCATGTACTACTGACGCTGGACGAGGTACCGGTCGTCTATGCCCGCAGCATTGCCCGGCTGGGCTGCCCGGTATGGCAGCCGATTCTGGACCGGGGCAGCCGCTCGCTGGGCTTCACCCTGTTTGGCGGCCTGCCACAACTGCAACGCGCCGCCTTGCACTACCGGCAACTGGACAGCAGCCACCCGCTGTATCAGGCCAGCGCAGCCCAGGCCGACAGCCTCAGCGCACGTCGCTGCCGTTTTGTGCTGGATGACGCCCCCATGGTGGTGTGCGAGGTGTTCCTGCCCGCCCTGAAAGACTTTGCCCGATGACACTGCACGCCCTGAAAGACCGCTACACCGTTTACAAACAGCTGATGCGCATGGACAAGCCCATCGGCACCCTGCTGTTGCTGTGGCCTACCCTGTGGGGGCTGTGGATCGCCGGCAACGGCAAGCCGGACCCGCTGGTGGTGCTGATTTTCGTGCTCGGCACTTTCCTGATGCGCTCGGCGGGCTGCGTCATCAACGACTATGCCGACCGCCACTACGACATGCATGTAGAGCGCACCAGCCAGCGCCCGTTTGCCCGTGGTGCAGTGACCGAGCGCGAAGCCCTGCTGCTGGCCCTGGTGCTGGCCATTCTCTCCTTCCTGCTGATCTTGCCGCTTAACCAGCTGACCTGGCTGATGAGCGTGCCAGCGGTTTTCGTGGCCGCCAGCTACCCCTTTACCAAGCGTTTCTTCCCCATGCCACAGGCCTATCTGGGCATTGCCTTCTCTTTTGGCATTCCCATGGCCTTTGCCGCGCTCAACAATCACGTTCCCGCACTGGCCTGGCTGCTGCTGCTGGCCAATGCCTTCTGGACCGTGGCTTACGACACCGCCTATGCCATGGCCGACAAGCCGGATGACCTGAAAATCGGCATCAAGACTTCGGCCATTACCTTTGGTGATCACGACGTCACCGGCATCATGCTGTGCCACGCCGTGTTCATCATCATGATGACCGGCATCGGCCTGCACCTGAGCCTGGGCTGGCCCTTCTTTGCCGCGCTGGCCATCAGCCTGGGCTTGATTGCCAAGCAGTATCTGGAAATCCGCACCCGCGACCGCGGACTGTGCTTCAAGGCTTTTCTGGACAACAACCGGGTTGGCGCGGTGCTGATGGCGGGGATTGTGCTGAGTTATCTGTTGAAGTGATGGGGTAGCTGGGTGGTGTTGCGGCAGGCCGGGCATCCGCTGACGTGGATGATGGTTTGCATTGCCGCATCCGTAGTTGCTAAGAAGACGTTGGGAATCCGCTGATGCGGATGATGATTTAAGTGCCGCTTCCGCGCGGCGGACGGGAAAGAGGGCTTGCCTGGCCAAGCCCTCTTTCACCTCCAAGGCCACCCCGGCAAGCATGGCCTGCGACTGCCCTCCGGGGCCTGACACTGCTGCGGCACGGCTGGAACTCGCGATTTGCTAAGGTCAAATCGCTCAGACATTGCAGGCGCTTAACACCTCGCCCCGGCCACCCGTCGGCATGCTTGACGGGGCCAAGGGTGGCGTCGGTGCGGTGGTAATTAATGGAATCGGGCTGAGTCCATGTGGAGGATATCGCCCTCAAGCACGCAGCCTTTTTCTGATTAAAACGGTGGTCGAGAGTAACGGGTCCCGTCAGTGCGAGCCGACACAGACGTGCCGCTCAGGGTCTTAAGCGGTCGGCTGTCCGCAGCGGTGCGACGCTAGCGCGCCGCGAGTTCCGGCCGCGCCCTGAGCGATGCGGCTGGGGCGGGAATTCGACGCGCTGCGGGTCGCCTTTTCTTTGGGTACTTTCTTTTGGCGAAGCTGTATAGACCGGAAACATGGTAGACGGGTGTGCGAACACATGGTGGACACATTCAGCTTTGCTGTTTCACTTCCCTCATGTCAATTTCCAGGCAATGCCGGAAGGCATAATACACATCAAATATTCCGTCACATCCTTCTCGTGGCCTGATCGCCACAGGCTGACGGTGCAAGGCATTGGATACCTTGAAACGCCTGCCGCGGAATTTCAGTTCACCATTCCAGCCCACTAGTCCAACCTCTTCACTCAGGTCATAACTCACCTCCGGCAAGACTTCCGGAAAGGCAATTACACTGGGGTGATACCGACTGATCGGCGTTTCCATCTTCAATGCTTCATGTGGCCGCTCATGGTTGTAAATCGCTCGCCAAGTATCGAAAGCGCATTGTGTGTGAGCCAAAGAATCAAATGCGCGCCCATTCAGGACCTCCGCCTTCAACGTACGGTGAAACCGTTCATCCTTGCCATTGGTTTGCGGATGATAGGGCCGACTATGGCTGGTCCTGATGCCAAGCCGAATCAACCACAACTCCAAAGTCGT
The DNA here is from genome assembly GCF_016429185.1 of Aquitalea sp. ASV11. Taxonomy (NCBI): domain Bacteria; kingdom Pseudomonadati; phylum Pseudomonadota; class Betaproteobacteria; order Neisseriales; family Chromobacteriaceae; genus Aquitalea; species Aquitalea sp. ASV11. The sequence goes on along the minus strand of NZ_JAELUD010000079.1, from coordinate 11 downwards.
CAGTTGCCCCG